>JAKAYJ010000007.1 GCA_021816385.1 Thermoplasmata archaeon | reverse complement strand
CCTTATCATTGGCATTAGAAGCCTGAAAAATGTTGAAGAAAAGGAAGCACCGTCTACCCTTGCCTGGTATTCCAGGTCGTGTGGAAGGCTTCTAAACCCACTCAACATAATAAAAACCGAGAGTGGCAGGACAACAAGTTCCTGGGCAAATGCCACACCAAAGACAGTGTTGTCTAGATTTGCGTGAAGAAAATAAACTGATATTGGTATTGCAATAACCAGTCCTGGCATCATGTTGATTATGAACAGGAAGACGATTAATTTATTTGACAGTGCAGAAGTAAGTTTAGAAAGCCCGTATCCAGCCGGTATGCCAAGTCCAACCGCAATCAAACCAACCATGAATGCAACTTCCAGACTTCTTGTCAAAGGGCCAATTAAATCAACTTCCTTGAACGACTGGATCAGGTTACTTAATGTGAAAGCGAGTGGTATCTGACCCGGATAAATCTTGTCAAATGTTAGATATGCTGGTTGGAAAGCATAAATGATCAGTATCCAGAGTGGATATACGAATACAATAGCTAGGATTATTACTGCTATGTATGTTGTCCATTTTCCCTTCTCATTTGACATGATCTTTCGCACCTCCAAGTCTTACAACTATAACCGAATACACCATGATTATTGCCAGAAGGATTGTTGCAGCTGCATAAGAAATGTTTCTTGTCTGCAGAGAGGAGTAATTTTCGAATATCAATGTATTCATTATAAGTGGATGATACCCTATAATTACGAGCGGCAATGCAAAAATATTGAATTCACTGACTCCCCTTACCAGAAGCGCAATTGACATTATGGGTGCAATGTTTGGCAAGGTTATGTGTATAAATCGGCTTACTGCACCAGCTCCATCCACTGAAGCTGCTTCATAGAGGGTTGGTGGGAGGGATGAAAGACCACCATATAGAATCAATGCAACCAGTGGTGTATTCTTCCAGAAATCGGAGAACATCACAACACCTAGTGAGGAACTGTTTGTATTGAACCAGTCTATGGGTTTTAATCCAATTGAAACCAGCGCTGAGTTAGCATACCCACCAACAGCCTGGAATATTATGGAAAATACAAAAGCGCTTACCACGGTAGAAATACCTAGTGGAATAATAACTAATGTGGAAAAAGCCTTCTTACCCTTGAATGGCTTTACCAGTACCATCGCAATTGCAAGCGCAATGAAAAGCTGTATTAAAAGGGCACCAACGCTTACAAGCAGAGTATTTATTATAGCACCATACAGTCCGTAACTCGGTAAAGCAAGATAGTTGGCTAGAGTGAACCCATGTTTTCCAATAAAACTATCATATACAACTGTTATAGCTGGAACGATTGCAAGCCCTATCACATAGGCCAAAGCAGGGATAGCAAAAATAAGGTAATAGATATTCCTTTTAGCAGACCTTTTGAAAATATTACCTCTGGATAGAAAGTCTTCTTCCTTATCATGTCTAATATCAGCTTTACTTTTACTGATCGTATTCCTATTTTCCATTTGTTATCACACCTAATTTCAAGTTTTTCTAAATTCGATCAAATTTAATTGGATTGTTTTTTATCTTTAAATCAGACTTTGTAATACATTCTTTAATTTTCCTGTCTGCGAGTGTTTTTATGTCTTACATATCAAGTTACTCTATGGCCAAACGTATTTTGATACCATAGCTTGAAAATAATATTTAGTTTTTTTACTCGTTTAAATAGTTACATTATGTAATACCACGCTTATTTATGAATAATATTGAGGCTTATATTACTCACCATAATAAGGAATTGAATGACATTTTCCAGTTTTTTCTTTGTTTTACGCCATTTCTAACCAGAATGGAACAGAAACCTCAGATATCCTGAAAGTGAATCTATAGGGCACATTCTCTGGAATTTGTCTGCTTATGGGGTAAGACTGTCGTTCTTTCCTATTTAACTGAAATGAAAGGTTGGGAAGTTTGAATAATATTGGTAATATTTATTTCCACATGACTTACGTAAAATACGAATTGACACTGGGAAATCTTTTAAGAAGCAGTACGGTTAGAAATCCCAGTCAGGAAATAGTTGATTCAGAATTTGGAAGAATTACATTCAGCAGATTTGGAAGTGACGTCACATCACTGGCAAAGGGCCTTGTAAAAATTGGCGTTAAGCCTAAGGATAAGATAGGGATTCTTGACTGGGATACAATCAATTTTCTAAAGTCTTTCTATGCTGTTCCAATGACCGGTGCAATACTGCATACGGTCAATATCAGATATCCTACTGAGCTCATATATTATACTATTCAACATGCAGAGGATTCATATTTAATACTGAGAGATGAGATAGCCAAAATGTTTGTTCAATATAAGGATCTATTTGGTTTCATAAAAGGATGGATCATTTACAGGACTTCTAATGAAGAGATCAACTTACCATTTAACAACGTAATAAATTTTGAAGATCTTGTAAATACGGACGACAATATACCTCTACCCTATGTTTCAGAAGATGATACTGCAACACTTTTCTATACGTCTGGAACCACTGGAATGCCAAAGGGCGTATCATTTACTCATAGGGACATAGTGCTTCATGCATTCTCAATTGCCAACACAGTATCCGATTATCCGATCTCACTTGGTTCTGGCGATACATTGATGCCACTGGTACCAATGTTTCATGTTCACGCCTGGGGTCTTCCCCAGCTTTTCCTTCTGAAAGGTCTGAAATATGTCCTCCCAGGAAGATATAACCCTGAGAAAATACTCGAACTTATGGAAAGTGAAAGGGTAAGCACAACTGCTATGGTCCCCTCCATACTTTATATGTTACTGGCCGCAAAAAATTCCAGCAAAGTATTACCATCGCTTAACCTGAGATGTATTATTGGGGGTGGAGCCTTAACCATGGAACTAAAGAACAGGGCTAAATCTTTTAATGTCACAAGCATTGGTGCTTATGGTTTATCTGAAACAGCACCCCTTGTTTCATTTTCCACTCTGAACAGTGAGGTTCAGAACCTGGACGAGAAAACTAAAGAAGAATATGAAATCAAGGCTGGAATTCCAGCTCCCTTTGTGGAAATTAAAATAATGTATTCAAAATCCGAGCTAAATAAGGATAAAAAAAATAAGTTCGGTGAAATCCTCGTTAGATCCCCATATGTTGCAAGGGAATATTACAAGGATGCTGAGGCTACAAAAAAATTATGGGCTGAGGGATGGCTTCATACAGGAGACCTTGGATATATAGACGAAAAAGGATATCTCTGTATAGTGGACAGAGAGAAGGATGCAGTTAAATCTGGGGGTGAATTCATACCTACTTTGATACTTGAAGATGTAGTTAGCCTTTATGATGGCATAGACAGGGTCGCCATTATCGGAAAGAAAGATGAAAAGTGGGGGGAAAGGCCTGTGGCATTCTATACCTCAAATGGTACCGTTAAAAAAGAAGAAATCGATGAATTTCTGAAAAGGTTCGTGGAAGAAAGAAGAATAGAAAAATTCTGGATGCCTGATGAATATGTGAGGGTGGATTCCTTTGAAATGACCTCTACTGGAAAAGTTGACAAAAAGAAATTAAGGGAGAAATATTACAGTTGATTTTAACCTTATTTAAAGCGTAAACAAAGATTATTTTCCAATAAAATTTTTATTTTTAGTGTCTCATAGTCAAAATATCGCAGGCAGTTGTACTCATTAAGTTTGAACCGTGAAAATTATACCGGTAACAAAAAAGATAACTTATATATTCCTATACTATTATTCATTATGATTTCTGGGAATCCCAGCATTGATGAAGAAGAGGAGAATTACGGTACTTCAAAGGAAAAACTCACAGAACTTGTTGAAGAGAATAAACTGAGAATAAAGATCTTTGGGATGGGTGGTGCAGGTTCCAACACTATCAAGAGAATGGTAAATAGAAGTTTCAACTCACCATACTGTGAAATCTCATTCGCGGCCGCTAACACTGATGCATCACATCTCAGTAAGATTGGGGTGAAAGAGAAAATTGTGCTTGGGAAGCAGCTTACAAAGGGAAGGGGAGCTGGGGCAGATCCTCAGGTGGGTAATGCTGCTGCGAGAGAATCCCAAACAGAGATTGAAAAAAGCCTGGACAGGGTCAAGATTGCCATCATTGTAACAGGACTTGGTGGCGGAACCGGTACGGGGTCTTCTCCCTTTCTTGCAATGAAGGCAAAGGAGAGAAATTCAATAGTCATAGGCATTGCTTCCCTCCCCATGGCAAGCGAAGGAAAAAAGCGGATGGAGAATGCCAGGAAAGGGGAATCTGAGTTGATTCAATTCTGTGATTCCCTCATCCTCTTTGAGAATGACCGGATAAGAAAATATGCACCAAGAGAACTATTCAATGTGGCCCTCGAGTTTGCTGACTCAATAATGATGAATGCAATTGAAGGACTGATCGAAAGTGTTTCTAAGAGTGCGACTGTGAACACAGAACTTTCTGACCTGGAAAAAATACTGGAACTCGGCGGTCTAGGCATATTTGGAGTTGGAATTTCTGATTCCTCACCGGAACAGAGAATCATGGAAGCATGCGAATCGGCATTGAATTCCCCCTTTAACTCTTCAGAAATTTCCCAGGCCAGAGGTCTTCTTCTAAGCATCTCTGGTGATGATACCCTTACTGTGGAGGAAAGGGAAAAGGCAATGAAATTCATGAAGGATAAGGTATCACCTGGTGCGAACATAATTGTCAGGCAGGAGACCGATAATACCTTCAAGGGAAAGGTAAAGATAATATTCTTTGCAACGGGAATTATTCCTGAAGGGGAGGAGTTTCATATACGAAAAGACAGGCACGAAATTTCATAGTTTATTAGTTTGTAAAAATAGGAAAAGTTTTAATTTCATTTTCTATAAAGTAATTTGGGGCAAGGTAAGAGATGGAATTTCCTAGTGATATGGAAATCCAGGATAAAAAACTGGATAATAAAACACTTTTTAAGATAGCACAGTCTGCAAGATCCCTGATAATCAAGATGGTTTACAGCGCAAAAAGTGGACATCCTGGTGGTTCTCTCAGTATAATAGACATTCTGACTGACCTTTACTTCAGGGAAATGATTATTGATCCAAAGGACCCGGAAATGCCAAAAAGGGACAGACTGATAATGAGCAAGGGACATGCATCTCCGGCATTATACAGCATCCTTGCGTTGAGGGGATTTTTTCCTCAGGAACTACTCATGGATTTCAGACAGCTGAACTCAAAGCTAGAGGGACATGTTCATCGTGGAGTTCCAGGTGTTGAATCATCAACAGGATCTCTCGGGCAGGGTCTTGGAGTAGCTGTAGGAATGGCAATTGCTGCAAAAATCAAGAAGGAAGATTACAGGGTTTTTGCAATTCTTGGAGACGGGGAAATCGAGGAGGGAAGCGTGTGGGAATCACTTATGGCAGGTAGTAAATATAGGCTGAATAACCTGGTAGCAATACTAGACAAGAATGGAGTACAGCTTGATGGTTTCACAAAGGATATAATGCCAATGGGAAGTGTTTATGATAAAGTCAAATCCTTTGGGTGGAACGTGATGGAATTTGATGGCCACAATTTTAATGAAATACAGAAAGCATTTGACTTTGCAAGAAAGAGCTCAGATAAGCCAGTGTTTCTGATAGCCAATACAGTGAAAGGTAAGGGCGTAAGCTATATGGAAAATAATCCAAAATACCATGGTTCTCCTCCTGCATCAAATGAGGAGTATGAAATGGCCTTGGGTGAAATAGGTGCTAGAATTTATGAAGAGTGAAAGTTTAAGAGAAGCGTATGGAAGGAAGCTAGTGGAGCTCGGAAAGAACCATAGGGATCTTGTTGTTCTTGATGCAGATCTGTCAAGTTCAACAAAGACTCAGGCCTTTGGTAAGGAATTCCCAGACAGGTTCTTTAACATGGGTATTTCAGAACAGTCTATGGTAACAACAGCAGCTGGGATGGCCCTAAGTGATTTGAAGCCATTTGTTTCAACATTCGCAATTTTTCTCACAAGAACCTATGAGCAGATACGGCAGTCGGTTTGTTACAATAATATAAACGTGAAATTTGTTGTAACTCATGCAGGTATAACAGTAGGAGAAGATGGTGCGACTCATCAGATGGTAGAAGACATTGGGTTAATGAGCGGACTTCCCAACATGAAAGTCATAGTTCCGGCAGATTCCATAGAAACTGAGTCTGTAATAGATTACCTTGTTGAAAAGACTAAAACCCCCTACTATGTCAGATTAACTAGGGAAAAATTTGCAGTAGTGAATGAGAATGATTATCAATTTAGGGAAGGGAAAAATACCGTTTTAAGAGACGGGAGTGACCTGACAATTTTTGCAAATGGGTCCATGCTTTCATTCGCCCTCGAAGCAGCAGAAAAACTTAAGGAGCTTGCAATAGATACTGCGGTTATTAACGTGTCCTCCATCAAACCCATTGACAGGGCCAATATAGTAGACTATGCGAAAAAGACAGGACATATAGTAACTGCTGAAGAACATTCAATCTACAATGGTCTTGGAAGCAGGGTATGCGAGGTAACTTCTGAGGAATATCCTGTACCTGTTGTTAGGGTTGGCATGAAAGACTCCTTTGGTAAATCAGGAAAGTCATGGGAGTTGTTTGATTATTTTCATATGGGTGTAAATGATATCG
Source organism: Thermoplasmata archaeon (assembly GCA_021816385.1). Next base: position 9,542 of record JAKAYJ010000007.1, on the reverse strand, counting down.
TCTCAGCTGGTGTGAAATCATTCAGGGAGGAGAAAAAATATGAAACTATTTCTTGATACGGCAAATTTAACAGAGATAAAGCAGGCCAATGAATGGGGACTACTTGATGGAGTCACAACAAACCCATCACTGATAGCAAAAGAAATGAAAAATGGCGGAAGCTTTAAAGATATTGTTACCAGAATTCTCAAGGAAACTCCGGGACCGGTAAGCATTGAAGTCATAGCAGAGGACTACGATAACATGTTGAAACAGGCCTTCAAAATAAGTGAACTTGGAAAAAATGCTGTTGTTAAGGTTCCATTTACTACCGTCGGACTAAAGGTGACAAAGGCTCTTTCAGACAAGGGGATACCGGTTAATTCAACGCTTATCTTCAGTGGCATACAGGCACTGTTTGCTGCAAAGGCAGGTGCAAGGTATGTATCACCATTTGTAGGCAGGCTTGATGATATCGCGGAGGACGGCATGTCGGTAATAGAACAGATAAAGACTATCTATACAAATTACGACATGAAGACAAATATCCTGGTAGCATCAATCAGGAGTCCATTGCATGTTTTGAGATCGATGATCATGGGGGCAGACGTAATAACGCTGCCATTCGATGTTTTATCAAAACTCCCAAGTCACCCTAAAACCACAGAAGGTTTGACCAGATTCCTGGACGACTGGAAAAAGGCTTTTGGTAATATGGACTTTCCACTTTAACCAATTTTTTATATTAGTAATTAATTATATCCCGTGATATTTCTTGATTTTCTTCTTTTTAACGTTGTGATAATTGTTGGAAGTATCATCTTGTTCCACCTTTTTCGGTATAAATTGATTGATTATTCCCTGATCGTTTCGCTTCTTATTGGATTGCTGTTCTATCTTATTTTTCCAGATACCATAGATTTTGCAATTGTTGTTCTTGGAACTCTCTCCATAAATACTCTTTACTCGAGGAACTCATATGTCTTCATATTCATACTAATATTCATAACCATAGTTGACGGAACCCTGTATTTCAGTATCTCTCCTCTTCTTCACGAGACACTTTCACTGGGAGTTGGTATCTCAATTTCACTGTTGCTATCGAACAGTGTAAGACTTATGAACCTTGATAATGAGAATGAAAGAGGAAAGAAGAAAAAGACAGAGGTTGAAAGAGATATTGTTCAGATATGCTCAGGAATAATCATACTGCTTGCCATCATCTTGATACCAAAGGTACTCCTGGAAGGAGGACTACTACTTGCAATCCTGATCAGCATAGTACTCGTTAATGTTGCTGCCGTTGAGAGGGATTCAAGAATATCAAAGGCAATCCTTCGTTTTGAGAGAAATAATGTACAACCTGGAGTGGGCAGCCTGTGGTTCATTGCCGGATTGATGATATTGATTGCACTGTCCCTCAGATGGCGGGTTGTTGAAATTGGAGTCTTTGCAATGGCAATAGGAGACTCACTGGCAACCATAGGAGGCGTAAATATAAGGACGAGAAAACTTTTCTATAATCACAAAAAGAGTATAGGCGGTTTCCTGTTCATGCTTATTCCAACAGCCATCTTCGCATATGCCATCCTTGGTCCCCTATATGTGCTTCTTGCAATAGTTGCAACATTTGCAGAATCTGTTTCCAGATATCCCGTGGATGACAATATATCCATCCCCGTAAGTGTTATAGCGGTTAATTTCCTAATCTCAATGTTGTAAACGAAATTACTGGTCTTACTTGATGATTTGAAAATAACCCATATGGGTATTAATTTGTAACAACCCCACGAAAATCCCTGTAATACATTAGATCGTCCTCTCCCTCGTCCTGAAATCCTGAATCCTTATAGAATTTATAAGATGTGGAATCACGATTTACCCATAACTGAACATTACTGTATCCAAGATTTTTCAGTTTTTTACAGGACTGATACAAAAGATAACTACCATATCCTTTTCCCTGATATTTTTTTGATATGAAAAGATCAACCAGAAGTGGCGTATTTATCCTGAAAAATTCAAATGAACCATCACTAACCTGCACCGAGCCAATTATCTCACCGTTATGGAGAATCCTGGAAGGTGTAAAAAGGATTTTTCCGTAATAACCTGAATTTATAATTTCTGGCGTGATATTATTGCCATCCTTCTGAATCAGCAGAAATTCATCTGGGGTGCCATTATAGGCTTCAGACTGTGCAATTCCAAGCTCTTTCATTGAAATTTCATCATTCTGCAGTTCTATAAAATTCTCATTTCTCTCCCTGAGTGACTCATATGACTTTTTCATTCTTTCCATGATTGTGTCTAAATTTCCAATCAATTTTACCCTGTAGGCCCGAGTGAAGTTTAGTTTTTCCAGCTCACTGAAGAATTCTTCACCATTGAAAATGCCATCAATGATCAGAAGTTTGGATTCCTTCGACGCCATTTCTGAGAACCAGCTTAATATATCAATTCCTTTTTTGATGTATGACTCATCCTTATTTACAAATCCCATTGAGCAGATCAGTCTATCATCTATTCCCTGTGGTGGCATTACATATCCATATGAACATATTCTCCCATTGGATACTATAACTCTTGAAGGTATCCTGTTGTTATTCAACATGTCTATAACCGGTGCATAAACTTCATCCGCATTCATGTCCCTGAACTTATCCTGAAACAAGCGCTTTTGAGATAATAGAATTAAGTTCCAGTCCAGCTTAACATTGTTAACTTTCTCCATAATCTGATAATTTCGAAGCCTATTTAAACAATTTTACGATGCTATAGAATGAATAATGAAGAGAGAACACAGCAATTTAATAAATTAGCTGTGGAATACTCGAGATATTATAAGGGCAAAATAAGAAATTACCCAAATGTTCCTATTTCTTCAGTTAAGGATTTTTCATACTGGTACACTCCTGGTGTTGCGGAAGTCTCAAGAGTAATTAATAAAAATCCGGATGAGTCATTTGAACTGACTGGAAGATGGAATTCAATTGGAATAATCACAGACGGTACAAGGGTGCTTGGTCTTGGAAATGTAGGACCAGAAGCAGCCATGCCAGTTATGGAAGGAAAAGCTATGATTTTTAACTTATTTGGAGGTGTTAATGCCATACCGTTGCCCATGAGAGTTTCCTCAGGAGAAGAATTTATAAAAGTTGCAATGGCGCTGGAGCCTTCCTTTGGAGGCTATAATCTTGAGGATATCGAGAGCCCGAAGTGTTTCTTCGTTCTAAAGGAATTACAAGAAAAATTAAACATTCCGGCATGGCATGATGATCAACTGGGTACAGCCTGTATTATCCTTGCAGGTCTCATAAACTCTCTAAGAATTGCAGGGAAGAAGATAGAAGACACAACCGTCTCACTGATAGGATCCGGCGCAGCAAATATAGCTGCTGCTCATCTTATGATAGAAGCTGGATTCAAGCCCGGCAATATTATAATGGTGGACTCTAAGGGTATTTTAGAACCTGAGAGAGCCGATCTCGATAAAATTATGATATCAAATCCGTGGAAATATGAACTGGCGCTAAAAACAAATGCGGAGAGAAGGAAAGGTGATATAGAGGAATCCATGGAGGGGGTCGATATTGTGGTTTCCGCAGCTAAATCTCAACCTGGCCTGATCAGGCAGGAATGGGTTAGGAAAATGAACAAGGATCCTGCAATTTTCGCCCTGGCAAATCCACTCCCCGAGATATGGCCAGACGATGCAAAATCCGCTGGCGCAAAAGTGGTTGCAACAGGTCGTAGTGACTTTCCAAACCAGATAAACAACAGCCTTGTGTTTCCAGGAATATTTAGAGGCGTTCTTGATGCTCGATCCCGTGGAGTGAATTTTAGAATAATGGTGAAGGCAGCCTATGAGATTGCTGATTATGTGAAGAATCCCGACCCGGATCACATTGTTCCAACCATGGGGGACTGGGAACTCTATCCAAGGGTAGCTTCTTCCGTTGCCAGGGCAACAGTTGAGGAAAAGCTAGCGAGAAAGATAGACAGCAAGGAGGGATTTTATAAGACCGCAAGTGAAATAATTACCCGCAACAGGGAAAATTTTGAAAAACTGATGAAATTGAATATAGTGGAAAAATTACCCGAGGTGAATGAATGAAAGAAATGAAGATTGAAGTAAGGAATGCAGAAGAAAGCGATATAGATCAATTTGTGGAACTCATACTGAGGATGAAGAGATTGAATGGAGAATTTGATTCACTCTTCACCGCAAATGAACAGAACCATGCCGGAATCAAAAACTATTACCTGGAGTGCATCAAGGATAAGAAAAAGAATATTGCCCTGGTAGCCGTGGCAAATAGTAAGATTTACGGACTTATAAAAGCAGAAGTCAGGGAAAGAGTTTCATATGTACCGAACTATGAAGTCAGGATCATAGATCTTTATATAATGCCTGAGCTGAGGAGGAAGAATGTAGGAAATCTACTACTAGATCACCTATATGCAGAAATGAGGAAAAGGAAGATAGGAGTTGTTACAGCAGAGTTTCCAGCATTGAACCTTATTGCACTGAACTTCTACCAGAAAATTGGCTACAGGGAAGTGGGAAAGGTTTTCGGTAAAACAATCGACGAAAACGAGCCAAAGAAAGATTAATTCTTAAAATAATTTCATACTTTCCACTTTTGAACAATTCGTTCCGCTCCAATGGCATATTCATTGATAAGATCAGACAGATCTGTTGGAACGGCACCTTCGGAAAGTTGTAACTTATCCTCATTTATTTCAAAGAGGCCGGAACTTTCTGCCCATTCAAGCTCTGGCTTGGTGAATATTGAGATTGAACATGGTTTTCCCTTCCTCATCAGGTATTTATTCTTTATATTCCTGACCATTCTGTAAGTGTTGTATATTCCAAATTCTTCAGTCTCTGAGAAACTCTTGAACTTGCTTTGCAGTGACATCATCAGGCCTTCAATGTTAATATTCTGACTCAATTTTATTTCAGCAGGATAGGATGAGATTGGGACTATTGAGTTGCTTGCTAGCTGATAAAAATTGTAATATACTCTGAACCCCTGAATAAAGCCATATTTTGTGCAGTTCTTCATTGTGTTAAGATATGGTGATTCCATGAGTTTTGATGGGAAATCATTAAAGAATTCATCAGGGAACTTAAGTTCATTCTTTACTTCATAAGAAAGATCAATAACATCTATTGGCTCTTTTTCTTCTCTTGTTCGTTCCTTTAGTTTAAGGTTGTAAGCAAGGTCTATCGCCTCTATTGTTCCCAGATTGTTTATGTCTACTATGGGTATATCTATATTTGTTTCCTCCTGCTGCTCTTCCTCTGCATAGTCTTTTAATTTCAGGAATTCAACTCCTTCTGAAATAAGGAAATCATAACCCATATCTGAAAGTAGTTCCTTCATATTTTCGTGAGGGGACAGTGGAATATTTAATTCCATTTGATTAAGATCGAAGGGAGTGAACTTAAAGACGTCCTTGCTTTCGAAATTCCCGGATTTATAATATGACGAGTTTACAATAAATATTCTGTCTCCTATGTCCTTTAGGTCCTGGATATACTTTGAGATTAACTCCCTGGATTCCATATCATCCCATAGTTGTAATATAATAAAAGTTTTCCAATTTCGGAGTGATGGATATAGCTGTCTGACATGACTGATTATATCTCATTTCAAGAATACCATGCACATATTTTCCCGCTAATTATGTTCCTGATTGTCCCATAAGTGTTATATATCTAGATTATCTTGATATGCTGAAGGCATCAAAATGGCAGTAAAGTCTGAGTATTATCAAAAACTTGTCCTGAATGGAACAGTTGAAGATTTAATAGATCTGCTAGACCAGGTAGGGAATGATAATACAATAACAGAGGAAGAGAGGGAATGGATAGAGAATTCTATCCAGAGGAGACTCAGTATGTTCAAAGGAACGCCAGTAAGGATTGTGAACGTTGAATCTGGCGTAGAGGAGGAACCCCCTCAGACAATTTATGATGAGTTTGGTGGATCATCTATCTACAAGGGAGAGATTTCCATGTATGGCCTTAAATGGAAGATGTTTGTTCCTAGCATAAAATTTGGTGAAACACAGATTAAATACTGGTATTTTAACGAAAAGGTCGCCTCCATTCTTTCAGATATTCTTCTACCTGTTATTCCAGGTAGATTCAGAGGATACTTCAGTTATCCACCATGGCTGCTTGGGACCTCTTATGCACCACACACATATTACATCCCAACGGAGTCATTGATTTCAATGGCAATTGATAGAAATATAATAGATGACTGGAATTCCCTTGTCCAGAAGGGAATACCAAGAACACTTGTTGAACGTTATAAGTCCAGAAACCTTGGAAACGCCTTTTGAAATGCGGCTCATAATTGGATATTATGGCAAATCCCCTGAAAGAATGGGTTTAAAGCACATAACTAGAAGAACGGTATATGGAGAAGAACTTGACTTCTACGATCTGAATCCTGATGATGATATTTCTAACTCAGATAATGAAAAATTCAGGTTTGATGCGGATGTCTATGATGATGACAATTTCTACAGAACTTTTTCAATTAAGAAATTCATCGCAATGAATAAGGATGAACGTTTCTGGGAAATGCACGAGATAATGGAACACTACTGGAAGAGGTCTAAGGGAAGGGATAAGATGATCCTTCAGGAAATAATAGGATTATTGGTGTCACAGGTAAAATGGCAGATGGGACAGTTTGAAGTATCGAAAAATGTTTTAGTTAGGAATCTAACATTAATTGAAGAGAATACCGGAATTTTGAGAGATGAAATTATCAAGGGGATTTCCTACCCAATTTTATTGAATCCTAAATTGCTGGAACATTTCGAACAAATATATATTGCCTGAATTAATCCGGTGTCATGGAACAGATATCCTCCATTCTGAATGATTCATCTACCGGTAAAGAATTCGATATAAGGGGATGGGTCTATAGGATTAGAACATCAGGTAAATTGGTTTTTGTCATTCTGAGGGATGCTTCCAGTATTATTCAGTGTGTAGCTAAATCCGAAAATTTTAATGAAGCAGATTTCAAGCTAATTTCCTCCCTTACTATAGAAAGCAGTGTAAGTTTCAGTGGAGAATTGAAGAAAGATGAAAGAGCAGTAACTGGTTATGAAATGAATATTAAATCATTTACCATATATCAGAGAAATGACAATTTTCCTGTGTCTAAAGATATTTCTGAGGAGTTTGAACTTGATAACCGGCATCTTTGGATCAGGAGCAGGGAATTTAACGCGATCCTGAAGATCCGTTCGACCATCTTTAAGGCTTTCAGGGAATTCTATGATAATGATGGATATTATGAAGTTCAACCGCCCATAATGGTGTCTACTGCTACCGAAGGCGGTTCCACACTATTCAGTGTACCATTCTTTGGAGAAAAGGCATATCTTACACAGAGTTCACAGTTCTATCTGGAAACGTTTATTTTCTCCCTTGAAAAAGTCTATACCATAACCCCCAGTTTCAGAGCAGAAAAGAGCAGGACCTGGAGACATCTAACTGAATACTGGCATGCAGAAGGAGAGGTTGCCTGGGTAAACAATCAGCAGATGATGGAAATTGAAGAGAAGATGCTTCATTATATTGTGAAGAAAACTCTTGATGAAAACAGTGAGGAATTAAAAATACTTGGAAGAGACATAGATACGCTTAAGGAAAGCTTGAAACCTTTCAGAAGGATTCCTTACAGGCAACTTATAGAAATGTCAGAATCTCTTGGAATGCCACTGAAATATGGGGATGATCTAGGAGCAGATGAGGAGAGGCAGATAATGTCAAACTTCAAGACGCCCATATTTGTCACCGATTTTCCTGCATCACTAAAAACATTTTACCACCAACCAAATCCTGCAAAACCAGATGAGATATTGTGTCACGATCTTCTTGCCCCCGAAGGATATGGTGAGATACTTGGAGGAGGCGAGAGAATATGGGACTATGACCTGCTGAAGAAAAGAATAGATGATAATGGACTCGTGGAGGAGGATTACTACTGGTACCTGGATCTGAGGAAATATGGCAGTGTTCCTCACTCTGGATTTGGGCTGGGAATGGACAGACTTGCCATGTGGATAATGCATCTGGACAAGATTACAGGGGCTATAGCCTATCCCAGAACAATAAGAAGACTGAGACCATAAATGGTTAATACGTTTTATTCTACCCTGGAAGGTAAGGAACATGATCTTACCCCGGTCTGGTTCATGAGGCAGGCAGGAAGATATATGGAATCCTATCGCCAGTTAAGAAAAAAATATACGATGGAGGAGATCTGCCATCTTCCTGATGTATCATCCACAATAGCCTATGAAGCAGCTTCGTTTCTTGGTACTGATGCTGCAATAATATTTTCTGACATAATGACACCACTGGAAAACATGGGCTACAGGATAAAATATATAGAAAATGTTGGTCCAGTGCCTGAGAAATCCTCTAGTATCTCAAATGAATTTATTTCATATTCCGGAAGGGCCGTAAAAAACTTTGTCCGGAACTACAGTACAATTCCAATAATTGGATTTGTCGGTGGACCCTTGACCATTGCTTCATATATAATATCAGGGGGACCTGACAGGGACCTGAAGAAAACGAAGACAAAACTTTTAAAGGATGAGAATGAAATGAGGGATTTACTCAATGGAATCACAGACATAATCGTGAAGGATGCTCAATCCCAGGTGGCCGCAGGTGCCAGGGTTATACAGATCTTTGATAGCTGGCTAGGTTTTCTGGACCCAGATTATGTTGAACTTATTATTAACACAACGGTAAGCAAGATAACGAAAGAAATCAAGAATAATGGAGCAAAATCCATATATTTTTCAACAGGTACTTCAGGAATGATGGAATCATTGAAAAAAGGGAACGCTGATTTTCTCAGTCTGGACTGGAGATGTTCATTAAAGGAGATTGCTGAAAATTTTGGAAATATAGGATTGCAGGGAAATCTTGATCCGGCTGTTCTTTCATCATCTCTGGACAAAACTATTGACAAAAGCATTAAAATTGTGAAGGAAATGAGAGATTTTAACAGGTTCATATTTAATCTGGGTCACGGGATACTACCTGATACAGACCCTGAGAATGCACGAACACTTGTTAGGAAAATACACGAAGTGATAGGATGAAAAATGCCTTACTTATGATGGCTTACGGAAGCCCGGAAAGAAAAGAAGATATAATGGATTACCTGAGAGATGTATATGGGGGTAGGGAACCACCAAAATTTGCCATAGATGAGACAGAAAACAAGTATTCGAGATTTGGATTCAAGTCTCCGTCCAGTGAAATCCTCAGAAAGCTCACGGAACAGGTTAGGAATTCAATAAGTGAAATGGACGTTTATATGGCTTTCAAGCACTGGAAGCCTTCAATCGAGGAGATCGTCATTCAACTCAGAGATAGAGGTTACGAACGGATAAACCTACTTCCACTTTTTCCCATCAGGAACACGAGTATCCAGGGAAGCTACATAGACCCATTCCATAGGGTACTTAAAAAATTAGATTATAATCCTCAGGTACGCCTGGTA
>JAKAYJ010000158.1 GCA_021816385.1 Thermoplasmata archaeon | reverse complement strand
CTTGTTTCAGCTGGAGTAGCCTTTGCATTCATTTCCATTATCCTGATCTTTTACAATTTCCATACATTGAATGTCTATGATATAATTCATTCAAACCCCACAGATGGGCTCATGGGAAGAATCATCGTTGCCATAGCATTGATCGGTTTCGGGACCAAAACAGGAGTATTTCCTGTACACACATGGCTTCCCGATGCACACAGCGAGGCCCCTGCCCCGGTAAGTGCAATGTTTTCAGGGGTATTGCTCCCCGTTGCCCTGTATGTCCTGTACAGAATATACCAGATCGATCCGTTTCCACTACTGTACACATGGTTCGCTGTGGTATCCATAGCAGTCTCATCCCTTTTCATGGCATACCAGAAGAACTACAAGAGAATGTTTGCTTATTCCACAATGGAGAATATGAACATGGCTCTACTGGGCTTTGCCCTTGGCGGAGTCGGTGTCATTGGTGCTCTTCTTCTCCTAATCACCCATAGCTTTGCAAAATCAGGAGCATTCTTCTCATCCGGAAATATAATGAAATCCACTGGAAGTAAGAACATGGAACAGGTTTCTGGTCTCTGGAAGGGCATGCCATGGACATCAACATCACTTGTCATGTCCTCAATGGCAGCAACAGGGGCCCCTCCATTTGGTGTTTTCATTGGAGAATTCTTCATTCTCTCCATGCTTGCCGGGAGTAACATTATCCAGTTTTCCATAGTGATCTTCTTCGTGATGACTGCTTTCATAGGAGTGAATTATAACGTATCATCCATGGTATTCAGGGGCTCTTCAGACAGCAGGGAGCAGGGGTGGTTAATGGCAGGAACTGCCATCACATGTGCATCCATATCCCTTCTGATTGGAATATTATTTATGGGGGGTTACTTCAATGCGCTGGTATAGGCATGATGAACCGCATGGAAGGTTCATTGGAAGCACAGGAGGCATGGATATCTACGCTGAAACATACAATGAATCATCCCGCAGGGAAATAGAATCAACTTACATGAAAACAGATCAGGAATTCATATTCTCATATGGGCCCGCATCAGGGATGCTTGAATCCTCAGAGATTGATCTTTATACGCCAGGGGAAATCATAAATCATGTGGATGTTGGGACTGATGTAAGGAAAAGGGTAATACGCATTGCACAGTCAGATCCACTGGATGCACTTTTGAAGATCGAGAGAATCAATGGTTTTCATGGGGCCTCTCATGCCATATGCTTCATCAGTGCAATTGAAGATGCGATGGATATTATCCCTGACAGAATGATGCAGTACAACAGGATTGTGCAGTTGGAATGCGAAAGGATCAGGAGCAATCTCCTCGTCATAGAAAGAATGGCACAGGCTGCAGGTTTTGGTGTTCCTGTCAACCAGCTGGCATACCTGAGGGAGAAGGTATCCAGGATCATAGGACGCAGGGGTGGCCATAGATATTTCTTTGGTGTGAATTCCATCAACAGTTCATGCTTCAACACAGATGTCATCGGAAAACAGATTGTTGCAATCACAGAGGAGTTTCAGGATATATTCAAAGGCATTCTGGAATCAAAACTATTCATCAACAGGCTTCAGGACAATGGTGTGAACAATGACATGTCAAGCACAGGGCCGGCTGCAAGAGCATCAGGCATGCTTCATGATGCAAGAATCGATTCCAGAACGCTCCCATATGAAGATACAGAGTATTCAATCGTGACAAACAGTGAAAAGGATGCATACGGTAGATTCCTGGTCAGGGCAGAAGAGATACCTGTCTCATCCAGTATAATAAAGCAGCTTGAGAAGAGATGCACGAATCTCCGTAAATCTGAATTTTCTTTGAAAGACGGGGAAGGGATGGCAAGAGTGGAAAGCCCTTCAGGGGATCTGTTCTACAGTGTGAAGATACTCAATGGCAGGATAGAATCTCTGGGATATTTACCACCATCCATCAGAAACATTCAATCCTTCAGGGAATCCATGAAGGGAAACATATTTACTGACTTTCATTTCAACTGGGAAAGTTATGGCATCTGGACTGCCGAGGCAGGGGTGGTTATTCAATGATAAAGAATCTGTGGTTCCTGAGGGGGCTGAGGAAGGGAATCAGGACAGAGAAGTTTCCGGAAGAGAATCCTGTTGAAATTGCCCTGTGGAGCACGGAGCTTATTGGCGAAGGCAATGTTGAATGTCCGGTGGATGCCATAGTGGATGGTCAGTGGAACTTTGAAAGGTGCATTTTCTGCAGGAAATGCATCCCTTCATTTGCACCAAAGGGAAACGTTAACATATTCAGGGTGAGGAATAAAGAACCTGCCTTCAGGAAATCGTTCCATCTCTTTCCTTTCGATTCGGGTGCATGCGGTGCATGCAATGCAGAATTGCACAACATAGCATCTCCACAGTATGATATGACAAGATTTGGGATATTCTTCACCAATACTCCAAGGCATGCTGATGCAATTGTCATCATGGGAGTATGGACGCAGGGCATGAAGAAAGCACTTGATCTGGCGCTGGATGCAATGCCTGGCCCAAAACTTGTTATTGCCCTGGGGGCATGCGCATCAACAGGGGGAATAATGGGAAAAGGTGCACTTGAAAATGAGAAATATGATGTGATCATAGGCGGTTGCCCTCCAAACCCATATACGATCCTTTCTGCTCTGGAAAAAGCAAGAGGTGATTGAAATAATTTCATATTATTATATCCTGCCTTTTGCAGCATCAGTTCCTGTCTCTTATCTTTCAAGAAAAACAGGGTACACTGCAGTGATCATATCTTCACTTCTCCTTCTGCTCGCTTCTATTCTCTCATTCACATACCTTTCATCCTTCACCGTCATAAGCACCATAGCGTGGATCTCAGTGTCACTGTTCTCGCTGACCTATGGTGAGAAATATGGAAAATGGCTTGCCCCCCTGTTTTCGCTATCCATACTTGGCATGGTTGTGATACTCACATCTTACACTTACCTGCAGTTCCTTGCAGGATGGGAGGTCATGTCCATTGCGGCATATGCCATTATTGGACTGAACAGGAAAGACAACAATCCACCTTTCATATTCATGTCATTCAGTGAATTCAGCACAGTATTCATCATTGCAGGTGCGGCATATTCATACTATCTCACGGGAACAGTGGATATAGTCAGTGTCAATTCGATTATACCCTCAGTACTTTTCACAATTGGTGCAATGGTGAAGATGGGAATGGTTCCATTTATGATAAGTGAATGGCTTCCGATTGCACATGGAAATGCGCCATCTAATGCATCAGCAATCCTGAGCAGCACCATGACCCTGATGGGTGTATTCGGCATTGTAGAGGTAATGTTGCTGAGTCCGATTTCTGTGTATTTCGGCATATTCCTCATAGCCATTGGAGTCATGTCCGTGATCTTTGCATCACTGTTTGCCTATGTGTCAGAAAATTCCAAGATGCTTGCAGGATTCAGCACTGTGGAGAGCAACGGTGTTATTCTGTCTTCCATAGGCTTCTACATGATTGCGAACACACCACTCCTCAGGGAATTCGCACTGGCAACCATCGTAGTTTTTGCACTCTCCCACTCTATT
>JAKAYJ010000157.1 GCA_021816385.1 Thermoplasmata archaeon | reverse complement strand
CACAAAAGATATTTTCTCCTGGTACAATTCTTATACCGGACAGGTGCAAGGATCGATGAGGTCCTGATTGTCAAGCCGTCAGACATCAATCTTGGAACAAACTCAATCAGAATGAAAACTCTCAAACAGGGTAAAGATAAAAATGGAATTCAAAGGGAGAAATACAGGGTTATACCATTGCATGCTGAATTGAGGGATGCGTACATGCAGTATCTGCTTGACATGAATATTTCGACAAAATCAGAGGGTCCATTATTCCCGATGTCAAGGCAGGTAGTAGATCTGTATTTCAAGAAGATGCAGGATAAACTTGGTTTCCGGATCCATGCCCACAAGTTCAGGCATACCTTTGCAGTTAAGGCCATAATGGATAATGTTCCATTGAATGTGTTGCAGCAATGGCTGGGACATTCATCCGTCTTTACTACCTCGATATACACCCAGATCACGGGAACGGATACTTCAGAGTTCATGGGGAGAGTAAGGTGACCTGGAGCATTTTAGATTGGACAGAAATCGGTAAACTTAAATACGTTTTACAGTTTACCACTTTATAATGAACAATTACAAATCTTATGGAAAATTGGTAAAAGTAAAGGAGAGTACCTTTCTAAAACTCAAGGAAATTAGGGATTCAAAGAACAAAAAATCAATTGATTCTGTAATAATGAAGTTGATTGAAAATTATGAGAAATCTCACTCATTGGAGGCCCAAGCATGAAATACAATAACTACGATGGGTGGTATAAATGGAATGGACTTGAATCTTATACTTGCCAGAGGTGCCAAGAAATCGTGCCCTCATACAAGAGAATGCGGCACATAGGATTTCATCTGAGCAGAGATGAGACATTAGACGAGAAGGCTCATTGCGTGGAGGTATCAGCATGAATCGTGCATCTGACCGTGTTAAAGCCAGGGAGAATGAGATGCGAACAGACCTTATTGATCTGCTTGCAATTGAGAGATCTCTTAGGATGCTCAGAGATGATTTGCAGGAATCAGTCACCCTATCCATATATTTGAGAGCAACCAGAAAGACCATAAATAAACTTTTGAGAAAATTAAAAATGAGAATACCGGAAATTGCTGAAATCACGAGGACGGAGGAAAGATTTTTATGAGTGAAAAAAGAAGATTTGTGAATGAAATAAAGGACTATGGAATTGATGTATCGGAAGCAAGTTACCAGGATTTGGAGGATGAATCAGAGGTGCCGGAATGAGTTATTCAGAATGTTCATGCGGGCTTGTCATTCATCTCAGAAAATCTACAAACGCATTGAGGGGTCATCTCAAGAAGAATCCAGATCATTACGAAATAAAGAGATTTACTTATCTACCTATAAATACGAGTAAGGGGGTGCAGGCATGAGCTACCTTGAATGCTCCTGCGGTGCACTTCTGCATAGCAAGCACATCAGCGAGGTTTGGAAAGACCATCAGAACATGAATCCAGGGGAACACCATGAGATCAAAAGATATTCATTTTTACCTAAAAAGGAGGTGTTAGCATGAAGTGCCAAACCTGTGGTCACAGGGTTGTCAGATTCATGGGTTACCCGTATCACAAGGGCATCAGGGACCCAAGAGCAACACTTTGGTTTAAATGGTTAGCTCCATCTCCGGATTTCTGCCTGCATGGAAACTGCCATTGCGAAGATGCTGTCTTGAGAGGTGAATCAATATGAATTACCAGGGAAGCCTAATAAATTCACTTGAACTGATTTTGTATAAAGACAGGGAGAGGAATATCTTATCAAGCAATGACGAGGACGTCCTGCAAATATTCTCAGGAGATCTACGAGCAGCAATTCTTGGCCTGCATGATTTTGCCCGAAAACATGCGGATAAAACCGTTGTCATTCAGGACATACCAGGGGTGTTTGAGGTTAAGATCTTTGCATTGTATCCAGATCCGGAAGAAAGCATCCGGAAGGAGAAATATATCGAAGCAAGGAAGCGGAGGTATGGGAGATGAGCGAGCACATTCAACTGTCAAAGATCTCTTCATCTAACCTGCCAACCCCAGAGGATTGGGCAACGGATATAATCATGGAAATGCCGGACTTCTTTGATTTCGTAGAAAGGAATAAAAGACATGTGTATAGCGACGAATATGTAATGGATCTGGAAGAGATATCAGAACTGGCAGAATTCTCTTATCAGCCTCCGTCAAATAACGATTTTAAGTCGATTATTGCACGACTCTCCAAAGATCAGATCCATGAGCTGGGAGAGAACATTTATCGTAAGACCAGGAGAAACGTCCAGGCAAGGAAAATGAAGGAACTCCTCCAGAGACTTGAAAAGGACCCAGTGAAAACTATGGAAGAAATGAACAAAGCCTTATGGGATTTAGTGGTAAGATCTGACGACGATCAATATGAGGATTTTTCTCTTCCCAAATTCAAGATCATTAATGCAAGTATTTTCGGAAGGCATATCAGAGAAATTAATCTGGAGAGGGACGAAGAAAGATTGGTACAGCTGAAGGGCTGGCTGACATATGTTCAGGATCCTCCAAAGGAGAGGATTCTGTATGCAAGATGGGAGTGCTCAAGGTGTGGCGACTCCATGGAAAGCACAGAGGATCCTAAATGGTGTCCCGGCTGCAAAAAAGAAACGAGGTTCTCAATTGTTGAAAAAAGGACTGAGAAGTTCCAGGAATGCATAATAACGGAAAACTTTGAGGATTCAAGCGGATTTCCAACCTCTCTGGAAATAATTCTCAGCGGAGAGCTCACCGGACTTTATTCCCCCGGCGATCGAGTGAGCATAGTTGCTCTTCTTAAATCCATAGAAGAGAAACAAAAAAATGGGAATTTACTCTTCAGGAGAGTTGCAGAGGTTCTCTATATCTCAAAAGAAGATGAGAAGAATATTGTAGTTACTGATGAGGATAGAAAGGAAATTGATTTGTTCAAATCTCAAGGGGATATTCTCAGGCGGCTAGGTGAACTGTATGCTCCTACCATTGTGGGATGTGATTACATTAAGCAGGCTATCATCCTCCAGGCGGCAGGTACTCCAGATGAAAATATCGGAGGGATAAGGCGGAGAGGGCAGATCCATATACTTCTTGTGGGAGACCCAGGGTTGGGGAAATCTCAATTACTCAAGGCCAACGCATCAGCTGCTCTCAAGAGCATATATGTTTCGGACGCCTCGGCAGCCGGTCTCACAGCAGCGGTAGCCGATATAAACGGACGAAAAGTTATGCAGGCCGGAGTCCTTGTACTGGCGGATAGAGGTATAGCATGCATAGATGAAATGGATAAAATGAAAAAAGAGGACAGGGAAGGTATCCATACCGCTTTGGAACAGGGATTTATCAGCAAATCCAAAGCTGGCCTTCATGCCCACTTCCAGTCAAGAACTTCACTCCTTGCAGCTGCAAATCCAAAGTACGGAAAGTTTGATGTGGGAGAGCCCATAGCGGATCAGGTAAGCATTGAAATTCCACTGCTGAATAGGTTTGACCTTATTTTCATCCTCATTGATAAGAATGGAAGTGAAGCGTACGAGATCGAGAAGGCAAAGAAGATATTATCCTATAATTCTACCT
>JAKAYJ010000156.1 GCA_021816385.1 Thermoplasmata archaeon | reverse complement strand
ACACGGTGGCCAGGAATCTTTATCAGACATCAGGTTACAAGGAAGCTGCCATTACAATGTTGAAGGATCTTTAGCAGCCATCAGTTATATTTTTTGAAATCCAGAGTCATTTTTACAGTTTATTCAGCTGAGTTGAATGGAACAATGTTCTCCAGGTCGCTGATGTTTATCCTGAGGCAGGAGTATTTGTCTGTTCTTGCTGTGATCGTTGCACCATCAAAATTCAGGAATTCCGCCTGAAACGGTTCATCCAGGGATACCTGAGAGGGTTCAAAGGTATTGCACCTTTCGCCATAGGCTGTGAGAATGTCACCATATCTGGTGCTCAGCGGGTAAACTGCAATCTTCTGGCCCGGGATGAGACCTCTTACGATTCTCTCCAGCCTGTCGTCCATTATGTCATGACTATGAACTCCAATACTTAAAGATTATCGGAGGGTTATTATTTCAGCCATCAGTCCATGGCAATATATTCAGTTATTCTGTCATTATGGCATGCTGCAATTTTCCTAAATCCGATATTGTACACTATTTAGCCGGAAAACACTTGCAGAAAGCCTGAATTCAACCTTAAAGAAAAGATACCGCGATGGTATTCCCAGTATAAAGGTAACCTGCGTGCAATCTGCACGGCGGAAATACTCAATGAGATGGGGATAAAGCCACCTGATCGGATACTGGTTGGTGCACTACCAGGATCAGGCTAAGAATATAAGGAAAACACGGAAATAACTGGATTAGTATGACATATTTCGCTACAATTCTTGCGAAACTCAAGTTTTACAGCAGATTCAATACACTATCGGTTTGGAAGACATTTTTTCATAGAGGACGCTATGAATTACTGGGCAAATATAGATTAAACACACACAAAAATTTGAAGAAGAGCAGTCCATGATTTTCAATTAATTCCATAAATTGATCCGAGATCCAACAAATTTCTGAGATAAATTACACCCATAATCGAACTGTCGATTTAGTGTAAGGTGCTAAAAAAAAGTTTAATTAAATAAGCGTTATATTTTACACAAAGAATAGTAAGATTGCAATTTTTGTTTCGATATTTGCGGCTGTTCTGATGCTTTTACCCGGTATGAGCATGGCATCGCCAATCCAGAGTAATGTTCATCAATACCAGCTAGGAAACGAAAAGATAACTATCAAAGGACAAAACGCTCTTGTCACGTTTGGGGCTGAGTCGTACAGAGTTAATTGGAAAATATTTGAACTGCAGAACGCCATCCTCAGGATGATTCATTTTTCTTCTTTGAAAATTAGAAGAATAAAGAACGATCTGCAAAATTCTGTAGTTGTGATGAGAAATAGTTCAAATGTGAAAATCGCGGAAATATATTCATTCCAAAGAGGATCAATTGATGCAAGCATTGCTGTGAAAAATCTCAGAGGCCAAAACACAAGCTATTACATTGTCTTTCAACTGGGTTCAAATCCAGTCCATATGGCTTACCTAAATGGCAATTCACCACTTAAGATAAATACAGTTTCCATGCAAGTTGGACAGAATTCCTCATATAATTTGATACCTTCAAATGACTGGAGCGTTACGCTCGGAAGCTTAAAGGTAGGTTGGCGCAATGAGATGTCGACCTTTCACACTGGAGGCATCGCGACCAATGCTACGTCCTCCAAGGTCTCTCTTCCGTTCGGGCCAATAACATTGACAAGAAATGAAACCTACACGGTTGATCCAATAATGAGCCCACAGATGCCGGCTCCCTGCCCAGGATGCGGTGGTGGAGGGGGATCCGGCATCCCTCCACAACTTTCATCCTTTCAGGTCGGCACAACGTACTCAAATACAATTTCCAGAGCCACCAGCATTCAGATGACCGCAAGTGTTTCCTCCCTAGACTCGGGCGGTGATACATTGAAAATGTATGTTGTTAATGCGCTCAATGGGCAATGGATTCAAATTAGATCCTGGAATCCCGGCACAACAGGTACCTACATAGAAACTTGGTCAGCAACCCCAGGAGTGTATTCATACTTTGTTGCTTACATTTACAATTCATATGGTGGCGAAAGCATGTCTTCTGGACATTCATTTAATGTTTTCACAGAGTTTCCTTCGGCTGGATCCAATGGCAATATTATTCCGGGTCAAACATACTCATCAACACCCGTTTATAATGCACAAGGTTCTTTAGTTGGCTATCTAACTTCGCAGGTAACTTCTGATTTTAATTATCCCATATCTTCCACAAGTTACCCCTATATGAGACTGGAGACCTCTTTTCTAAGAGTGGATTCCTCTAGCAACTATTGGGTAAATAGCGTCTACCAGAACTTCAAGTGGACTGGAAACCAGATTTCCACACCAACCTCGCAAAACTGGGTCTATTTTAAGGTTCAGGACGAGTCCTACCAAAACTATCAGAATGGCACCTGGCAAATGGGGGAAGAAGCCCCTTTATTCTGCATTGACAGTTTTGGTTACTGCCGAGTCTCTAGGGGCCGGTGCTATAATGGCGGCGTTGTACCCGATATTTTTCCACCAGATAAATCGGTCTCTTCCTACTGGATATAATGATATAAATGTTTCCCATAACGCTGGGTTTGTTGCCACGAAGTATGGGGTATATTACAATCCTCTTGGTTATAGCTACAACTATGGATTCTCCTTTAAGGATTCCTACATATTCAGTTTCCATCAAGACATGCAATTTGTACAGGCAATCAGCACGAGCTACACCTTTTCCAATGCTATGCTCAACTACTTTGAATATTCCGCTGGATTCACTATTTCCAATGGTGGTCAGGAACTCTTCGGTGGCTCATTATCGGAACCTATATACATAGCGGAGTATGCTTGATGGAGGAAAAATGAGGTTAATGCATAAGGTGGTTGCAATAGCCATCGTAATAGTTTTTTTCTCTTCTTTCACAGCAATCAGCCTGCACAGTGAACCGGCCAGCTTAGCACTCAGCCCAGATAAGACGCCCTATAATCTGCTTTCCTCATATGAATACAATAGTTCAAATTACAATTACAAGGTCGGATACCTGAATTTTAGTGGTTATGGAAATAGGGTGAGCTATGTATATGTGGTACTCCCTTTGCAGGGAAGCAAAGTGGTGAATCCGAATTACACTGGACCCTTCCTTTACTTCTCTATTTATAAGGTTAGTCAGAAGACAAGTTTTCCTTTCTCCAATACTTCTTTGTTTGTAAGCATTCAGATGAATCCAGACGCCTATCTTACTTCTCCAATGAGCCATTTGGTTCCTCATGCCTTTCCATATTCATTAAGCATTTAGTTCAGGGTTCTTTTACAAACAAGCCTGTGGTAACTGGTAATATGACATTTTGGATCAATATCACAGTTACTCTGGTCTACAACATTGGCCCTTATCATCTTTCAGGAGGAACAAAAACACTTCCTTTTCAGTTCAAAGTGAATGTTTCAAACATCACTAGACCATTTACATGACGTTAACTTTTCTGCCAAAAGACATTGTCACATTCCCGTTGATAAATAGTGATGATACCAGTATGATGTCCTCAGCAATCCTTCCTTAGTTTTGAACCTGTTCTTGAACAGCCATG
>JAKAYJ010000155.1 GCA_021816385.1 Thermoplasmata archaeon | reverse complement strand
TCTTGATCGGCGCGAGAAGTACTTTTTCATATATTTCTTCGGTCAGGTCTCCAATCTTTCTGCTCAGGCTCATATTCGGTCCCTCCTGTACTGAAGGCTATACATGGACTTACTTCTGGAATATCCGTGAACTACCCTCTTGGTTTCCAGAAACATGCCTTTGCTGATAAAATATTCCATCTTTTCTTCTATTGTTTCCTGGTCTTCCACCATATAGATATTCAGCTTTCCTCCCGCAGTTAATGATTTTATAATTTCATCAAGAGATTCATATTGATTTACCGGGTTATTCATGATTATCCTATTGAATGGTCTCAATTCTTTTATAATTTTATAAGAATTTCCCTCATAAATATCAACATCCGATTGCAGTTTATTGATAGACAGATTATGCCTCAGCAATTCCACTGCATCACTGTTTATATCACATGCAGCAATCCTGCATTTCCTTGTTTTAGCTATATTGAGTGTGAATGGACCGATCCCGGCGAACATATCAAAAATATATTCTCCATCTTCAACGTTCCTTGAAACCAGGTATCTCTCAGTTGACAACCTGGGTGAGAAGTATGCTTTCTTCACATCAACCTGCATCAGGATGTTGTTCTCCCTGTACATTGTTACAGGATTATCTTCCCCGTATAGGAGTTTAAGGTCCCTGAGTCTGGTTTCTCCTCTGATCCCCATATCAAGGTATATGGTTCTTATGTTTCCTTTTGATCTCAATATGAACTGTACCATGAAATTATGATCAATCCTTTTTCTTTCATGAATGATTGCTATGTCTCCTATGAGATCAAAGGAACCTGCATGCCCCTGTGGCATTATCTTCATTTCCCTCGGCTCACTCTCAAGTATTATAATTTCTTCGTTATCTATGTTTTTGCTAACAGGTATGAGAATATGCTCTCCCTCCCTCCTGATTTCAAACTGGGGCAAAAAATAACCCTGTTTCTTCAGTCTTTCAAGTGCTTTCTGGGCATTATTCTTCTGAACCCTTACGTGAATTACTTCACTCAGACGAATCACCCATAGCCTTTGCACTTCTTATTACGTTCTCTGCAAGAACTTTAGAAAATCCTCTCAGCATTGCTATACGCTGAATAGTTGAATTTGCAATATCTGATGGTTTTTTAAACCCGTTCTCATAAAGCCTTCTAGCCCTGACTCTTCCAATTCCCGGTATGGAAATCAATGACATTATATCATCCCTGACACCCTCTTTCAATCTCAGGCTCAGCACATCCAGTGGATATGAAAGTTCCCTCCTGAACTCTGTAGCCAGTCTTGAGGCTGCCATTACTATCCATTCAGCAGAGGACTTTCTAGATTCTATATCCCCGGACCCCACTGAGTATTTTTCCTCGATCTCATATATGGGAACCTCATTGATCCAGTCAAGCAGCAGCATAGCTGTCTTTCCTGCTGCCATATCATCCTCATCCTCCGGGCTCTCAGAAATCTCATCGAAAAAGGCACTCAGTGCCGAATAGTCATCCCTATTTACAAAAAGTGTATAGATATCCGGCGTTTTGCATATGTTGTAAAGCATCCTGGCAACTGACATTTCCTCTTCGGTCTCTTCAAACATGTCGACGATGATCTTTGCAGTTTCTGGATCTATATACAGGTTTGCAGTTATAGTTCCTAGTCTTTCAGCCTTCAATATCTGGCCCTTTGCCTCAATGAAACCGTAATTTTCCAGATAGCCAATAACCTGATCTACATAGTCCTTTAATGTACCCTTCCCATTCTGAGATGCATAAAGTGTAGAGTCGAAGAATGTGTACAGCGAATCCAGGGTGGAACAGAAGTGGTTGCTTATTAGGGCCAGAGTGTTGAATCTCACGATCTTTTCCTTTCCCATTGCCGAAACTACGGGCTCAACTCCATTTTCAAATAGATCCTTAACCTTATCAATGGCTCCCTGTGAAGGGCAGTATATGTAGGCCTCACCATGATCATCATATTTTGGCCGGCCAGCCCTTCCAAGCATCTGTTCTATTTCCATGTTTGAAATGTATGATGAATAGCCATCGGAAAACCTTGTCAAATCTCTTATTATAACAGCCCTGGCTGGAAGGTTAATACCTGCGGCTAGTGTTGGTGTTGCAGTTATGACCTTTATCCTTCCGTCCTTGAAGTTTTCTTCCACGAAAGTTCTGATCCTTGTGTTGAGTCCTGCATGATGGAATGCAACACCTCTTTTGGCAATTCTGTTCACGACCTCTGTATTCCTGTCTCCATCCTCATTAATAACATCGATGGAATCTGGAAACATTCTTTCATCCATCTGTTCACTTATATCCACGGCAAATTTTTCAGCCCTTTTTCTGGTGTTGAGAAAGAGGAGTACCTGCCCACCATCATAAAGAATCTTCCTTATAAGTTCATATATATCCTTTTTAAGGGAGCCTACCTGCTGAAATTCATCATCCAGTAGCTTATCCCTGAAAATGACAAATTTATTGAGTGGTACTGGCCTGAAATCACTCCTAACCACAGTTGCATCAAGCCACTCCCCTATCTGGGATGCATTCTGAAGGGTTGCAGACAGAGCTACTATCTGTATATCTGGATTCACAATCCTTGCAGTTGTGCAGAGGATTTCAAGAGTTGGGCCCCTTGTCTGGTCCCCAATATTGTGGATTTCATCCAGTACCAGTACCGCAATATCATTGAAATAGTCTGGATTGTGGTGCATCAGAGAATCTGCTTTCTCGGATGTACAAACAATTACATCGAACCTGTTTACTATATCCGTCCCAGCATCCAGGTCTCCAACACTGAGAGCTACGGTAAACATCCCCTTTCCAATTGCCCTGAGTTCTTCAAACTTTTCCCTTGCCAGTGCCTTCAGGGGACAGATATACATGGATTTTAATCCCTTTCTGGCTGCCCTTATTATGGAGTAATAGGCTATAAGCGACTTTCCTGAGGCTGTTGGTACTGAAACCAGGACGCTTTTACCCTCTTCTATGGCATCAATGGATCTTTTCTGGTGTTCATAGAGACTTACATCCTTACCTGAAAAATAGTAGTTTTTAATAATATCCATTGAGGTCTCCATTTATCTCGGATTTGAAAAGTGTTAATTAAGATTTATGAATTATCAGTCAGTAAAAAGATATTTGATCATGCATGCCATCAGATAGGCAAAGATTCACAGTCATATTGTCAGTTATCAGTATAAAAATCAGGATATCATTATCACTCTAGGTTCATTCAATCAGAAAATAGAGAAAGGCAGCACTAAAATACGACGAATCTTTATCATTTTCATGAAAAATAAGATAACAAATTTAATGACTTTAACAAGTTTAATTGATTTCTTCACTCTCTTTCCAGATTACAGGTACAATCTTTCACGCTAATGAAATCTATCGTTCGTATAGGCTTGTTAAAGGTCACTGTAAAATTAAGGCTCCACAAAAACAACATTAGTTGTTGGCATTACAATACTGAATTTGTATTCTGTATCATAGTTCATACACATTAGAAAGGGATGATAATATGAAATCATAAATTGGTGAAACTAATGAAATATCAAATTAGAAATAACTGGAAAA
>JAKAYJ010000154.1 GCA_021816385.1 Thermoplasmata archaeon | reverse complement strand
CACCATACTTTCCTTTTCCTCCTCCTCCAGCCTTGAAAGTGAATTCTTGAAATAGGTTACATTCTTTTCATCAATCTTCCTGCTTTCCATTATGCCCCTAAGTGATATGAGCAGATTGCTGAGAAGCACCTCCTCGCTTGGATTTGTAAATGTAGATTCGATGAGTGTCCTGACATACTTTATGTTATTTCTTTCTACCGGTGTTATATCCTTCCTTTTCTCTATTTTCCTGCATTCCTTAAATATTCTTGACGCGAGTTCGTTCTTGCTCTTGAATGTGTCTTCCTTTGCCATACTCATCCTCTCAATCTGAACCGACGCTTTTCTGTCGGCTCTTCCTCACCGCCAATCATTTCCACAATCAGGCTGTTCAGCTCTGGCGGAATGAGAATCTTTCTCTTTACCAGTCCTTTCTTTACCTGCGTTATGAGATTGTACATCTTCTTCTGGTCAAAGACCTCATTATTTTTTGCCACAGTTTCCAGTACTTCCCTTAGGAAGTCCAGATCTTCAAACCTGTTTTCCATTATGGATTCCTCGACGAGGGTGAACAGATCTTTCCTGGCTATATCGAAATTCTTCAGAATGGAAATGCTCTGATCAATCTCAGAAGATGACATTTTCCTGCTTGTGGAATATTTTGACCATGTCCTGAAAAGTGTTGGTATTGTTGTGAATAAGGTTCTTCCCATGTTTACATTTGAATCCTTCTTCAGCATGTTTGACATGAGTACCTCATTTATCTGTCCATAATTTGATGAACTGAGATTCTTGAGAAACTGAACCAGGTTTCTTCCTCCTACAGTATTTGGATCACACTGTATCAGTACAGGCATAATATTGCCAATGAGATCATCATCAGAACCCTTTGCCTTTTCCTCCTCAACATTATTTTCAAGGTACTTTACTGTGGCATCAATGAGATCGTCCCTGAATCCACTTTTTCTGATGATATCTCCCACGATCTGGAAATATTCCTCCTTTTTCCCGTATGATTCCATTTTAGAAACTTTCAGTGCAGTATTTATTGCCATGGATGGCTCAGCATTGCTGCATATGGATTTTATTATTCTTGATATGAATATATTAGCCAGGGTTGTTCTCTGGCTACTCTGCGGAAGATCGCTAGAATCCCCAATTTCATACACTTTACCGGTCTCAATCAGACGGAAATATTCATTGGACACAGATCGAATAAGGCTATCTTCTCCTGGAATCTCAACAGTCTTTCCGGTATAGTTTATGATCACATGTGAACTGTTATCAATGGCTGGAAGTGTACATACCAGATCAAAAATTGCCTCATCCTGTGATGGCGGGGCATCGTATGTAGAGTAACTAAGCACCAACCATGGTGGGAATAGGCTTTCCAGAGTCATTATCTGCCTGAACATTGAAGTAAGATCTGTAGATATTACACCGATTTTTATCTGCTCCTGGAAAATATTGAGGAAGAGGCCATACAGGACATCCCTGGAAAATTCCTTCTTTTTGTCTGATATTAATTCTTCTCCGTAAGACTGGTCATTGACATCTATTTCTATGTTCACAACTGGAAGTTGCATGAAGTTTCCATTAGCCAGTTTCAGTTTCTCTATGTCTTTTACGGAGGTAATGCCCTTAAGGTGGTGTCTGTCCAGCTCTTCTAGATTTTTTCTAGCCTCCACAAAATTCTTGAAATCAAAGACGAGAAAATGACTCATCAGTGCTCCATCCCTTCCATGAATGTCCTTGCCTATATTTTTCACATAATTCATAGCGATTTTTCCAGATGGTAATGTTAGCAGTCGCCTGCCCTCTTTGAATGTAATATTGTTGAGACCCATTGGTATACTGTACTTTTCAATGTGATTAAAGTCATCTTCGCTTAGTGATGTACTCTGTGTGATGAACTGGTATCCAGACCTGCCTTTCTTTTCTGCCCAACCATACAGAACCTGATCTGCAACAATATTAACCATGGTCATAACTCTCCTACCTCACTTATCCAGTTTGCAATTAAAATGAACCCTGAGTTTAGCTGTGGATCAAAGTTTATGCCATACATTCCACCTACTCCCAGATCAAGCTTGGGAACGATTTCTCCATTCTGGTCCCTTTCAGTCTTTATGAATATCTTGAAAGCAGAAGGATTCTTTATATTTTTCGTTATGTAGGCATAAGTGTTTCTTAATAATTTTAAAAGTTCAATGGCTGAATAATTGAACACTGCATCTGGAAGCGTATCTGTTTTTGTAAAGAGGAATGCAATATTCGGACGGCTTTTCTTATCTACCCTTGCATTGAGAATCGTTTCAATAATTCTCCTGTATTGAAGGTCCCGTGTTGCCCATTCACGGTATGAAGAACAGTCTATCATGACGAGATAGCCCTTTGCCTTCAGGAGATATTCAAATCGCGTATTCATCAGCATCCTCCTTACATTATCAGGACCACCCTGAAGGCTGTTGAATGTTTCTCCTGCTATGTCATTTATCCTGAGATATATCCTGTTGGAACCAAATCTTTTCTTCTTCGTGAACTGGAAAACTACCTCTCCAACCCTGTCCTTTGCTGTAAGTTCGGGGAACTTGTGTTCTGAAAAGATCCTGTTTATGTATTCTTCCATTAGGTCTATTCCACTGACAACATCTGCTTCAACGTTTATTGCTGTTTCTATGTCCTGCAGGAAATGAAAGAAGTAGGCGAGGAATGTGGTCTTACCAGCCGCTGGAGGTCCGATAATGGCAATTGCATCTTTCTGTTCATATTTTGCATTGGCGGTTGATACAACATTTCTCTGCTGGTAATTCGTCTGATTCTGACCCACGCTGACCTGCTGCTTCTGATTCGCTGGCTGATCTTTATCCCTGTTAAATTCAGGTTTGTATCCTTCGTTAATCACTGGTTCTCCTGCCATTGACATCGTGTTTGTCACATTAGTTCCAGCGATGCCAGTGCTGTTTTTTACATTCTTCATATGAAGCACCTTAGTTGTGTGGTAATTCACCATAAACATTAATGCTATTAAGATTTCTGTGAATTCAATAAAATATATAATATTATAATTAAAAATTATTGATCCGGAAGATGAGATTATGCCCATAAAGGCAAGAATGGAGAGTGCACCTACAAATCCTGTGGCTCCCCTAATTCCTGGTGTGGATATGGATAGCAGCGTACCAACTGAAACTGTAAAATAGATTGGGTACCATAACGCTTCAAGATATAGGATTTCCGCGATTGACCCATTGAAGTTGGGGATTCTTACTCCTGCTATAACCACCAAAGTATTGAAGAGCATCCCTAGCCCCGTAAGGAACGATA
The DNA here is from genome assembly GCA_021816385.1 of Thermoplasmata archaeon. Next base: position 285 of record JAKAYJ010000154.1, on the reverse strand, counting down.
CTGCTACATACCTCCTTGAGGCTTTGGAGAATCTATGGTCCACAGCACTGGTGACCCTTCTTAATCTTGAGATTGAAGAGGAACTGAGAAACATGAAGATGAAACCGATATATGGTATCATTGATAGTATCACGTAAATTCCCGTTTCGATGGAACCACGGGAGAGGTTTCTATAATAAATGTCCTGTGAGCCCAGTATCTTCTGGTTTGCTTCTTTGACATAATGACTGATTGATAGATACCATGAAAGTAGAATTAGGGAGCATACAATTGTAAGAAAGATAA
>JAKAYJ010000153.1 GCA_021816385.1 Thermoplasmata archaeon | reverse complement strand
GATCTCTCACAGATACTTTACACACTGGGCGTTGAGCCTGTATGGCAGGAGGGAACAAAAAAGGTCAAGGATGTTAAGCCCATTCCTATGGATATACTGAAAAGACCGAGAATTGATGTAGTTGTGGAATCCAGCGGAATAGTCCGTGATAATCTTTTCAATATAATAGAATTAATAGATATGGCTGTAAAAAAGGTATCGGAACTTGATGAGGATGAGGACAGCAACTTCATTATCAAGCATCACAGGAAATACAGACATCTCGACAGAATATTCTCATCAAAGCCCGGATCATACGGTTCCGGTGTGAATAATGCCGTCGAATCCTCCAAATGGGAAAAGGAAGAGGATTTAGCGGAGGTATTTACTGAATGGATGGGCTATTCTTATGGTAAGAACAATTTCGGAAAGGAATCCAGGGAACAGCTTCTTTCAATATCAAAGGATATAGAGACCATTATACATAAAAGGGAAATAGATGAGATTGATATAAACGACGATTCCTGCAATTACTCATATGCTGGGGGGTTCTATCTGATGGCTAAAAAGAGCGGGTCAAATCCGTCACTGATGTTCGAGGATACATTTAATCCAAACAAACCAAAAGTAAGGACAATGAAGGAAGAGATAGAGCGTACAGCTATAGGAAAGTTGCTGAATGAAAAGTGGATTGATGCCCAGAAGAATTTCGGATACAGGGGTGCTACGGAAATGCTTAAAAAAATCGAGCATCTCTACGGATGGGGAGCCACAACTGGAATGGTCAACGATAATATTTTCAACAACATAGCTGAAAAATTCATCATGGATGAAAAAATGAAGGAATGGTTCAAGAAGGAGAATCCATGGGCGCTTTCAGAGATCACATCGAGAATGATAGAGGCATATAAAAGGGATATATGGCATGCCAGTGAAGAAATGAAGGAGAAACTGGAAAAAGAGTATATGGAAATCGAGGGTGAAAATGAATGAGAACTTATGATTTTCCGTTTTCCGCCATTGTGGGCAATGATGATATCAAACTTGGCTTGATAGTTAATGCAATAGACAGCAGAATAGGTGGATTACTGATTACAGGTCCCAAGGGCATAGCAAAATCAACAATGGTAAGGTCATTATCATCTGTATTGCCTGAAATAAAGGCCGTGAAAGGCTGCAGATTCCACTGCGACCCGGATGGTGAACTATGCGATGAATGCATTGAAAAACAGAAAAAGGGGAAACTGGAAACAGAGGAAATGAAGATCAGGATAGTGAATCTTCCGAACAGCACAACCCTGGACAGGGTAGTTGGTTCACTGGATATCTCACATGCAATAAAGGGTGAATCTGTACTCCGGGAGGGGCTGATAGGTGAAGCAAACCGTGGAATTCTTTACATAGATGAGGTTAACCTGCTGGATGACTCCATAGTTGATTCCATCCTGGATGCAGCAGCCTCCGGTGTAAATATAGTTGAGAGGGAAGGCGTGTCATACATTCACCCTGCTCGATTCATACTTGTTGGAACAATGAATCCGGAGGAAGGTGAACTCAGGCCCCAGTTGCTGGATAGATTTGGGATTTCCGTAGAGGGAAGAATGCCGGAATCACCTGAAATTCTGCTTCAAATATCAGGCAGGGTTGAGGAATTTGATGCAAATAAATCAGAATTTATCAGTAAATTTGAAGATGATGATATAAAGATTAAATCAAGGATAATGAAAGCCAGAGATATACTTCCATATGTTACAATCAGGAGAGAATTTTTGATGTTCATAGCGGATACAGTACTGAAAAATTCCCTGAGCAACAGAGCGATGATAAGTTCAGTAAAAACAGCAAAAGCCATCGCGGCATATAACGGCAGAAAGGATGTAAATGAAGAAGATTTAAAGAAGGCGTTAGAGTTTGCTCTCAATCACAGGATCAAAGAGAAGGGAAATAGCAAGCCAGATTACGACTATAATGATCCTGATAATAAGCAGAATAATGAAGATAAGGAAAACATGAACTCAAAACAGAAAGATCAGGATAACCAGAGTAATAATGACAATAAATCAGGAAACGGTGTAGGTGCAGATAAGGATAAACAGGATAAGAATTCCAAAAAAGATCAAATAACAAAAATACAGGTGAAAACAGAAAACAGTATGGAAACACGGACTTCGGGTAGATCGGGAATCGCCAGGCAATACAAACACCGTGGGAAAAAATCTGGAAACCATATTGATATGAGATCATCGCTCCTGAATACATGGACTTCTGGTTTCACAGAAATAAATAGCAGTACTGTAGTTCTCAACGATTCATTTTCATCAGGTGCTGTTCCATTTATAATAGCCATTGATTCCAGCAGGTCGATGAATTTTAGCTCCAGAATAAAGCTGGCAAAGGACTTTTCAGATATGCTGCTTAAAAAACTATATCTGATGCGTAGCCGTGTAGCATTGCTAACATTTTCTGGCCAGCAATCAAAACTTGTAATGAATTTTTCAAGAAACTTCACATCTTTAAGGAATCATATAAACAATATAAAGAGTGAAGGAAAAACTCCACTTTACGATGCACTGAAAGAAATATACAATCTATCTACATTTGAAAAATTCAGGACAATCTCTTTACTCATATCTGATGGAAGAGGAAATGTGTTTCCAGGAAATCCCCAGAATGACCTTGAGGACATCTCCAGAAAAATAAAGAAAGTATCAAAAATGTATATAATAGACAAAAATGACAATAGATTTCTTCCCACTTATAACAATATAATCTCTGAATACTCTGGTGCTACCATTATAAACGATCTTAAAAACATATCAATTAACTGAAATTGCCTTAGAAGATACAAATATTAATAATTTATTTATTGAATAACGCAAGTGATACTTGTGGGAGATAAAGTTATTTTCGTGCTGGAAACCGGAAGAGAAAATATGGCTAAATTGATGGCAAATCTCGGAGTGGGTGCAAAGATGAATGAGTATGATAAAGACTTAGTTGTGGAGATGATTTTCCTGACCCCGCAGTTTCTGTTCTAAATAAAGATCAGGTTCCCTACAAGCCCATACTTGATACATTCAGTAAAACGAAAAAACCATGAATAAAAATCATAGCATGCGAGACTGAAATGGCAAATGTTGGTTTAACCAAATATGAAATCGAATATGGTCTTGTGACGATTTTGCTTCAGTAGATGGACTCTATGTTCTTAAAAAGGTGAAGGAATAATCCGAAACTTTCAGGATTTAAAAATTATAATTACTATTTAATAAAAAAGAATTTTACAATAATTTGTTTTATGTCATGATATCAGCACCGCTATCAGGCTCTTCCAGTGACATATTATCGGTTTCTTTTGACTTATATATAACACCTAGGGCAATCAATATAAAGAGCAGAGTAAACACAGGATAAAGTGCATATTCTAGAGTACCCAGAAGGTCGGAAACATAAGGAGCTGGACCACCGATAAATGAATTCCCGTACTGATAGCTAGCTGAGTTTCCTGAATACCTTACCGTTGTGGGAAATATTTCGGAAATCATGGCTCCCATTGGAGAGTAACTCAATCCATGGGCAACTGCGAACAGTGACAGGAATATAATGAAATAATCGGTGCCCACAAGATATATTGA
>JAKAYJ010000152.1 GCA_021816385.1 Thermoplasmata archaeon | reverse complement strand
AAAGATAAGCAATGTCAGGAACAAGGAAGAAATAGTGGAAGTTTCACAGTACCTGCATTCAAATGGCATAGGAAATTTCTTTTCTGTTTTCTCTATGCCAGATGAGAAGAACAGTTCAGTCTATGCATTCTACATATATCAGGGTGGGCTTTCACTGCCAAACAGGGATTACTATATCCAGGATTCATTCCAGAAGACAAGGGAAGATTTTGTGAAACATATGCAGAATATGTTCACCATGTACGGATATTCTGATGGGGAGTCAAAGGATTTTGCAGATGAGGTCATGAAAATAGAAACTTACATTGCAAAGGCAAGCAGACCACAGGCAGATCTCAGAGATTCTGAGAAGAATTACAACAGGATATCTTACAGTGAACTTAATGAGAAATTCGGGAAATTGAATCTTGTGAAATACCTTGAACTTTCTGAAGTGCCTAAAACGGAATACATAGTTGTTGGGCAGCCTGAAGTGCTTGAAGCCGTGAATAAAATGCTTGAAGAGTTTTCACTGGAAGACCTGAAAGTATACCTGAAATGGAACACGATCAATTATGCTGCACCCTACCTTCATGAAGCTGCTGAGATGGAGCATTTTGATTTCTTCAACAGGAAACTTCTGGGACAGGAAGTGCCTGAGAAAAGATGGAAGAAGGCAGTGAATATTGTTGACAGATCGATTGGTGAGGCCCTTGGAGAACTATATGTGGAACAGGAATTCGGTAAAGAAGCAAGGGAAAGGATGGAAACAATGGTTAATGACATTAGATCTGTCTTCGAGGAGAAACTGAAGAATTTACCATGGATGAGTGAGGTAACGAAGAAAAAGGCACTTGAAAAATTCAGCAAGTTCAGGGCCAAGATCGGATACCCAACAAAGTTCATTGATTACTCATCCATTCAGATAAAGAAGGATGATCTCCTTGGAAATGTCATGAGATCTGAAAACTTTGAGTTCAAAAGGGAATCTTCAAGAATAGGTGAACAGGTTGACAGGGAACTGTGGCTTATGACACCACCAACGGTAAACGCCTACTTTTCACCGACAGAAAATGAGATAGTATTTCCTGCGGGCATACTTCAGCCACCATTCTTTGACGCTACCATGGACGATGCGGTTAATTACGGTGGAATTGGAGGTGTAATCTCACACGAGATCACCCATGGATTTGATGATCAGGGAAGAAGATATGACATGGATGGAAACCTGAAGGACTGGTGGACAGAGGAGGACGCGAAGAAGTTCACTGAAAGGGCAGATGAGGTTGTAAAGCTTTATGATTCCCTGGAAGTTCTGCCAGGACTACATGTTAATGGAAAACTAACCCTGGGAGAGAATATTGCAGATCTTGGAGGAGTGAGCATTGCTTTCGAGGCATTGCAGAGAAGGCTGAAGAAGAATCCTGAACTCAACAGGAAGATTGATGGCTTCACACCGGAACAGAGGTTCTTCCTATCGTGGGCACAGATATGGAGGGGAAACAACAGGGAACCTGAGATAAGGAGAAGAATATCCATAGATCCGCATTCTCCCAATGTATTCAGGGGTTCTATCCCGGTTATGAACCACGAGAAGTTTGATTCCTCCTTCATGGAGCTCTCCAAGATCAAGAAGGGACTTGAAAAGAAGATATTCATCTGGTAAAGCCATATTTTCAAACCACTTTTTTTCCTTTCGAAATTGACTTAGTTCAAATTTTGAACTCCTGTATCTTTTTAATAGGTCTCTGAACATTTCATTTTATGATTGAATTGAAGAACGTTACAGCCCGCTATTCAGGTGGTGATGGAAGAGCCGCCCTGAATAATATAAACATTTCACTGAGCGGAGAGAAAGTGGTTATGATCGGGCCAAACGGATCCGGAAAAACGAGCGTTATAAAGTTATTACTCGGAATCCTTGAAAAAACCCATGGTGAGGTAACAATTGATAATGTTGAAGTGAGCAAAATTCAGGGGTATCTGGGACTGGCAACAAATCTTCCAGAAGTATATAGATTGACTTCGGGAACAATTTCTGACCTGATTCAAATTTTTGCGGAACTGAAGAAGAGCGATCCGACATATGCCTTCAGGCTGATGGATGATTTTCAGCTTAGAAGCATATTGAAGAAGAAAATATTCCAGCTGAGCTCAGGAGAGCAGAAGATGGTAGGGAATATACTTGCCTTGAGTTTTTCTCCTTCAGTTATACTACTTGATGAACCATTTGATAATGTTGACCAGTCTAGGAGGATAAGACTTATAAGAATGCTGAAGGACATCAAGGCAGATATATTTTTGAACACCCATGAACTGAATCTGGTCAATTACCTGGAAGGCTGGTCTCTTTATTTCATCCTGGACGGCCACGTATATGGTAAATTCAACGCTAATATGCTTAAGGACCTCTATGTATCAAAGGGGGATGTGCCAGGTAACATGGGCCTCATTGAATCAGATCTTGGAAAATTCTCAATAACTCTTGGCAAAGGAGATGTCCATATAGCTTCTGTCAGCAACCTGAATTCCATATTTGATGAGGTGGCACTATGATAGGCAGATATTACACAAAAAGCCTTCTTACAAACAAGTCTCTTCTGGGATGGTCCATAGGATTCATGTTTTTCTGGATTGTGATGGGAGCTTATTTCCTTGATGGTTCCTCCAGTTTTTCCACACATAACAGCAGCCTGGAATACACGTCAGAATGGTTTGCATTTATTGGGCTCATAGCAGGCTCTGTTCTAAGCACCTCTGTGGCATATTCAGTATACTATGCAAATTCATCTCTCATATATTCATTCAAGTACACAGTCCTGAAACCATTTAACTACATTTACAACCTCATGGCATCCAGCGCAGTGGTGAATCTAATTGTGGGAAGTGTTCTTACGGCACTCATAATAGTCGTTTTCAGTATGCGGGCTGGATATATGATCTATCCAATAGAGATACCGGAAACAGTGGGACTGTTTGTACTCACTGGAGTTTTCATGTTTCTTCTTGCCGTGTTCCTTGTTATTGCAGCGAACAATTATATTGGATTAAAAAATATATCTTTTTTAATGATGCTCCCACAATTGCTCTCATATCTGTTCGGATTGAGTGCACTTGATGTAGGATTGCCACTGTATATAGTCTATGGTTCACCCTTTACTGCAATATTGAGGTTATTCCTTCAGGCATTCTATGGCAGGGAATTACCGCTTGATCTTGTAACCGTTTCTGGTGGAGATGTAAATGGCTATCTGCTACTGACGTCTATTTTTATATGGATACTTGTATTGCTAGTACTGAACATGATACTGGTGAAGAAGATAAAGGCCAGATCTATTGAGGAGGCCAGAAGAGTGTGACGGAGTCTGAGCTGGATCAGGCGATTGACCAGATAAGAAAGGTCACCATGGAGGCTGTCAGGCTGGATAGGAAGATCCTAAAGAAAACATGGGGTTTATACTATATAGTATGGGCAATTGCAATTGCTTTATTTGACACCGTTTATATCCCAATTGCTGGTATAAGAAACCAGACGATCCAGATAATTCTATATTTGGTGATCTATGGAGCCATATTCTTCATGGCCATGTATGTTACTACATCTCTCTTTAAGAGAGCAAGAGCTCTGGGAAAATTGAGCAGGGGATTTGTTGAGGAAGGCATAAGAAACAGGATTGCCACCATATTCATAAATGTCCTGCTT
>JAKAYJ010000151.1:1347-3703 GCA_021816385.1 Thermoplasmata archaeon | reverse complement strand
TTGCTGCTTCCTGCCCGGTTAGGACAAGCACAACACCAGGCAGTCTCATTGCCTTGCTGGCATCAATCTTCTTTATTCTGGCATGTGCATATGGGCTTGAGAGTATGGCGGCGTAATGCTGGTTTGCGAGTTCAATGTCATCAGTGTAACCTCCCTTTCCCCTTATTATTCTGAGATCTTCCATTCTTCTGACTGCCTTTCCAACGTTCCTTGTGGTAGAAGTTAAGGATCTGTCGGCAGGTTCAAGTATCTGTGAATTAGATGAATTCATATTGACCTTATGCATATCAACATATCAGTTATATTTTTTTTGTTAATCCATCTATAGGTGATTACTTTACTTACTTTACCATAATAATCTGATGATATTTCTTTTAAACTAATTACCTGTTATTTAATTTTGATATGCACAATCTGTTATTGGTAAACCTGTTAAAGCAAATGGTATTCAATGCGGAAATACATTGTAGAGTATTGGTGTTATTTGTTCCATGAATGTAATAATAATGCTTATTTTATTAGAGGCCCTTAACCATGTATGAAAACATGGAAAGATCTCAGAGAATGGATAGTCCAGGCGAATGAGATCCAGGAACTGAAAACATTAAATGGCGCATCACTGAATCTTGAGCTATCTGCCATTGCCCAGGTAAACGCTAAAAACAGTGGCCCTGCCCTTTTATTTCAGAATTTCAGCGAGGGTGCGTTTCAAGGGTTCAGGGTACTTACAAACTCTGTTGGCAATTTTCACCTGTTTAATCTGACATTCGGTTTTCAACAGTTTCCTGACATTAGCAGTACTGTACAGAACTTAAAGGGAAAGCCTTCAGGATGGGAAAAGGAATCAGGAAACTATCCGGTGAAAATTCTGGAAAATGGGCCCGTCAATGAGAATTACAGGGAAGGGGACAGTATCGATCTGAACATATTTCCAACCCCCTTCTGGCATGACAGTGACGGGGGCAAATTCATAGGTACTGGAGTGGCGGTCATCACTGCTGATCCTGATGATGGAAGTATAAATGTTGGTTCTTACAGGGCGCAGCTGTTCGATTCTAAAACTATCGGCCTGAATATAGAGAGGGGAAAGCATGGTGCTTCACACAGGGAGAAGTATTTTTCTCAGGGTAAGCCGATGCCAGTTGTTCTCATATTTGGCCCGGACCCTCTCCTCTATATCCTGGCCGGAAGTGAAATCCCGACAGGAGTCTCGGAACTTGAATACTACGGTGCTATCAAAGGACAGAGGATGGAGGTAATTAAAGGTAGGAAGACTGGCCTCCACATACCTGCATCCGCAGAAATAGCAGTAGAGGGATTCGTATATCCGGATAAAACAAGGCTTGAGGGCCCACACGGAGAATGGACAGGATATTATGCAAGCGACGCAAGGGAAAAGCCCTATGTATCCGTAGAATCCTTATATTACAGAAACAATGCAATTATGCTTGGTTCAGCAATGTCTAGAGGAAGCTACAACGATCATGCAAGCTGGAGGAGTATATGGAAATCTGCCTTAATTTACGACGAACTTTTGAAGAATGGTATCCCAGGAATCAAGGGAGTCTATTGCCCGCCATTTGGAGTGGGCAGACAATTCATTAACATATCAATTGAGCAGAAGTATCCTGGGCATGCCACTGAAGCTGGTTACATGGCTTCACAGACCAGAAGTGCTGCATACATGGGCAAATGGGTTGTTGTAGTGGATGAGGATGTTAACCCCTATGACATGGATGATGTTCTCTGGGCTATGTGCAGCAGGGCAGATCCAACAGAGATCGGAATTATAAAAAAAGGGTGGGCAAGCGGTGTAGATCCTCTGAGACCTCGGGATCTTCCAGCATCAAAATACACAAACAGCAGGGGCATAATCTTTGCAGTTGTACCTTACGAAAGGATAGACAGTTTTCCCAGGAGATGTGAAGCAAGTCTCGGACTGAGGAATGAAGTCTTCAATAAATATCTAAGCCAGATGGATGGAAGGTGGAGCTCAAATTAGATTAAAGACCGCCCGTCTTCCTTCTAAATTCTTTGTTTTCTTAATTTTGACCTAAAGAAACACACCTGAGTAATATTTTCCGTATTGAGTAAAAGCATGAAACTTTTTGCAATTTCAATTATTAACTCAGAGCTACTATTTGAAATTATAGCTGGTTTTGAAATCTACTTTATAATTAGTAGGTGGAAACAGTTCTCTATTTATAAAGAGTTATAAAATCGCAACACAGTATACCTTATGTACTGTTAATCATAAAACGGCGCTTATTTTTATATAATTACAAAAATCATCTTAAGTATTTCAAATACACCATATTTTAAATAATACTATTAATTATCTTCATTAATGGAAAAC
>JAKAYJ010000151.1:0-1337 GCA_021816385.1 Thermoplasmata archaeon | reverse complement strand
AACAATGTAAATTCATCTCAGCCCCCGGGTGAAAAGCTGGATCGATATCACGGACAGGCTCTGTACATATCTTTCTTTGCCTACACCTTTGATATATTGAGTTTTGTAGCTCTGACATTTGTGTCCGTGCAGGCAGCAAAGGCCATTTATCCATCCAGCACTCTTGGAATTTCACTTATTATTTTCTGGGGTGGATTTGCTGCAGGATCAGTTACAAGGCCTATTGGTGCAGCAATTTTTGGTCATGATACGGATGCGAAGGGTAGAAAGAGGACCCTTTATATAAACATCCTAGGTTCTTCAATTTTTACGGCCCTTCTGGCTGCCACCCCAACCTATGCCAGTGTAGGTATCTATTCTCCGATAATATTTATCGGGCTTAGGCTAATTGGAGGCGTATTCATAGGTGGTTTGATAGCTGGGGGTCTTGTTTTTGGCCCTGAAAACTTCCCAGACAGATTCAGGGGGTTGTTGACCGGTTTTGCAGAATCAGGGGGAAGCTGGGCTCATGTTATAGGTGCGGCATGGCTTCTTATGATCTCTTTCATATTTGCAACCACTTCCTCATTTGACACAATTGGCTGGAGAATAATGTTTCTGGTTTCAATACTGCCCCTGGTTCTTATACTGCCAGTCTTGGTCAAAACACCGGAATCAAACATATACCAGCTGGCAAGGAAGAAAAGAAAAACAACAAAGAATCCTCTCAAGACGCTGGTTGCAGAAAAAAAATCCATCAGAAAGGTCTTCATGCTTTCACTGATAATGTCAATCGGTCTCCTTGGTTATGATAACATGACAGAAAACCAATTTCCTACATTTTTGCTTTCATTTAACAAAGTGCCACACTCGCTTCTTGCTGAAATAGTTCTGGTGGGTGCTCTCGCAGGAGTGATAGGCTCCATTCTTGGTGGTGTTATATCACAGTACACAGGAAGGAAACCTCTTTCCATAGTTGGAGGCGTAGTGCTGATTGCCATAAGTTACCTGTATATTCACCTGGGAACCCTGCCAGGAGATGCCTATTATGCAATTGTACTGACCCTAATGCCACTTTACTTCTTCTCATCTGTGAGCAAAGCCGATTTCAGCATATATCTAAATGAGGCATTTCCAACATCAGTAAGAGGAAGTGCTCTCTCACTGAACTGGAACCTGGGATACGGTATAGCAGGTGTATGGCCCATAGTTGTTAGTGCGGTTCTAGCAGTTTACGGAATAAAGGTATATCCAATCACTGCTGCGGTAACCATAGCGCTTCTTGGGCTCATGTACCTCATAGGAACACTGTTCAGCAAAGAGACAAAGGGGAACATACTCAAGGAAAAAGAGGAGAG
>JAKAYJ010000150.1 GCA_021816385.1 Thermoplasmata archaeon | reverse complement strand
AAGGGTACCTCTCTTCGGGAAGCTTTCTTTTCAGCGCTGCATTAAGCACATTATCTTCTTTCATTGGATATGGTTACACATTATACGGCTTCATCTGGCTTATAGCTTCAGGGTGTTGGTTCATTTCAGGCTACATTTCTCTCAGGGATTACACTAAAATGATGGAAGAAACATCTGAACATTTAAGGGTTGATTGATTTGAGTGGTGATAGGGAGAGTGATGAAAGGGTATCACAGCTCCTTGAGAGGCTGGGAGAGAATCTTAGGGAACCCGTTATGAAATCCACTGCAAGGCTCATAATCCTGCTATCACTTGCAATCAATGGTAAGATGAGCCTCAAGGAGTTGATGGCAGTAACCTCCTGCGGGAAAGGTAGCCTTAGCAACCATCTGGAAAAACTTGAGGAGAGTGGTATGGTATCAGTAAAAACTGTTCTCAGGAGGAAGGGTCCAGGCATCTCTGTATCAATCACCGATAGGGGAAGAGAAGCATATTCAACTTATGCGGAATTGATGAAGTTGATTTTCAGGGAGAGCTAAGCCTATTCTCTTCAAATTTGAATATTGTCATACTATAGAGAAAAACAATATTTACCAAGAATTTATCAAACCTGAAACTGAAGATGTATCATGATGGATGTTGAAATTATCCGGATTAGAAGGAGGAGGAAATACATGGTCCTGAGACTCAGGAAGGATGGTACTTTCTCCCTGAGAGTGTCAAGCTATGTAACCAGAACTCAGATCGATTCGTTCCTTGATAAGAATGAGGAATGGATGGATAGGGTCAAGGAGAAATTTGACAGAGCTTCACAGATGAGGGAGAGTGTCAAATTTGAGGACGGTGAAAAACGTCCTCTCTTTGGGGGTGAGTATGAAATTCAAATTGTGAAGGGGAGAAGATGCCTGCACTTTGATGGTACTTTCCATCTTTCTGAAAACTGCAGGGATAATGGAAGACAAGTGTTCAGGAACTATTACAGAAATGAGCTGAAAGCCTACCTGCAGGAACGCCTGGTTCATTTTTCCAGTATCATGAATTGCACCTATTCCTCATTTTCAGTTGGAAGCGCCACGCAGAAATGGGGTAGCTGCAGTAACAGGGAGAAACTGAGGTTCACCCTGATTCTTGCCATGGCACCCAGGGATGTGGTTGATTACGTGATCATCCACGAACTAGTTCACACAAAGATCAGCTCCCATGGAAAGAATTTCTGGATGGAGGTTGAAAAATTCATGCCTGACTGGAGGGCAAGGAGAAAATGGCTCAGGGATAACAGGGACAGGCTTCTATCATATGTGTAAAAACATATTCTTTTTACACTGTAAGATCAAGCTAGATCAATACTCAAAGCCTTTATAAGTACAATGCAGATCATCCAACCATGGAAAAGGTTAAGTTTGGAAGCACTGACTCCATGATAACACCCATGGGTGTAGGTACATATTACGATTTCAAGTGGATAGGTCTTGCAAAGACATTGCGAATAAAGCCGGGAAAGGCAAGGAGGGTCAATGCCATAAAAGCTGCATTAGATTCTGGAATTAATTTCATAGACACCGCAGAAATATATGAAACAGAGCCCTTTGTTGCAGAGGCTATAAAGGGGAAGAAGAGAGATGAATTATTCATAGCAACCAAGGTTTTCCCACTTCATTACTCCTATGAAGGTGTTATAAAATCATGTGAAAGAAGCCTGAGAAAACTGGAAACAGATTACATAGATCTGTACCAGCTGCACATGCATTCAAGTTCTGACAAGGTAAAGGAGGCTTTGAGAGGATTGGAGCATCTTCAGGATGAAGGAAAGATCAGGCATATAGGAATAAGCAATTTCAACCTTGAACAGACAAAGGAGGCGGTTTCATTCATGAAGAAATATGAAATCAGGTCAACACAGATGAACTTCAATGTTGCCCACAGGAATATTGAAAAAGATCTGGTTCCGTATTGCAGGGAAAATGGAATTGCAATACTTGCATATTATCCACTTGCCCACGGGATGCTAACATCTGAATCATCTCTGGGAAAAGAGGTCTTGAGTGAAATTGAGAAGAATCATGGAAGGAAGACCATGCCACAGATCGCTCTCAACTGGTTTTTCAGTAAGTATGACTTTGTCTATCCCATTCCAAGAGCATCGAATCCTGACCATGTGAGGGAAAATGCAGGATCAATGGGATGGAAGATGACACCGGAAGAAATTGAACTTGTGGAAAAGGCTGCAAGTGGTGTTCAGGGTCCGTCATGGAGCGGAGATAATACAACATGATTGTTAATTGAGGACTACTTTATACATTTCCTTTAATATTCTTAATCTTGTTAAAAGTTGAAAGTTGGTTAGACACAGGATTTCAAATTTTGAAAAAAGAATCTGGATGCTCCAAGAGTGTTAAAAACTTCAAAGCGATAGTATTTGATCTTCACTAAAAGATCTCTATGTTTTCAAATTGTATACTACTTCTGCATATAATAAAACATACTATTGTGAGTACTATGGTTATGCAGATGTGTAAACCATAACATCAGTTTTAAAAATTCGACCGGCTACTGACAAACTGAATGTGTCTAAAAGATATTATGAATTTTTGATTTTAATTTCAAGCGCATACGTTTTATTGATTGAAGTTCTAAGGTTTTATGGACAATATAGAGATTATTTCAAAACAAACAGAGATTCTTGGTGAAGGCCCTACCTGGGATAAGAGGAACAACAGGGTTTACTGGGTTGATATTAAGGGACATCTTTTCAGATCCTATGAACTTTCAAGCGGAAGGATAGAGACTGTGAAGACTGATGGAATGGTATCTTCTCTTGTTCCGTCAATATCTGGAAAAATGTATGCCACCATTGGGCACAGATTTACATCGATTGATACTTCAACTGGCAAGGAGAAAGTACTTGCGGAAACTGAAACTTCACTTGAGAATAACAGGTTCAACGATGGGAAGGTTGATCCCTATGGCAATTACTGGGCAGGAACAATGGACATGAACGAGAAGGAGCCTGTGGCTTCACTCTATGTTTACACGAAATCAGGAGAGTTAAGAAAGGTTCTTGGAGGGCAGACAATTTCAAATGGACTTGCATGGGATACAAATACTATGACATTTTACCACATTGATACCCCAACAAGGAAAGTCAGATCCTTCACATACAATGAAAAATGTGAGCTTACCAATGAAAAGATAGCAGTGGATTTCAGCACGGAAGTTGGATTTCCAGATGGTATGAACATAGATGCTGAGGGGATGATATGGGTTGCCCACTGGGGAGGCCACAGGATATCAAGATGGAATCCTTCCAATGGAAAGAAACTGAGCGAGATTATTTTTCCAGCAACAAATGTGACATCATGTGTATTCGGTGGAAAGAACATGACTGAACTTTTTGTAAGTTCAGCAAAACTCACCGATAACCAGCCCAGGGATCCAAATGACCTCGGAGGTTCAATATTCAGGGTTGATACAGGAATAAAGGGAGTTGAGACCTTTTATTACGATGACTCCAAAAAATAGGATTTGAATAAAGAAAAAAGTCATTTTTGTAAGTGAAGTTATCTTCTAAATTTCATTGTATTTCCTGTTGCTCCCCTTTGACTTTTCAGCAGGATATTTCCTGGCGTTTAAAAGCATCTTTCTGCTCAATTCGTCTGAAAGATCAAAATTGAACTTGTCAGAAAATCTGAGTATGAAGTAGAGCAAGTATGCCAG
>JAKAYJ010000149.1 GCA_021816385.1 Thermoplasmata archaeon | reverse complement strand
TCTGCTGCAGTCCTATTTCCCTGAATGGTACAAGGAGATTGAGGCGCTTGGTGATCCCTTAACCGGCATATCTGACCGCATTGACTTTGAAAGGATAAGACCCATTCTCTCTGATCTGTATGATAACAATACAGACAAGGGTGGAAGGCCAAATTATGATCCCATACTCATGATCAAGATATCTTGACCGGATAGCGTAAGCCATCGAAATTTAGAGAAAATACAGGGAAAAACATGGTGAAATTCACCATGTCTGCATATATTTCAGGCATAATTGGCTGTTTTTACAATGTTTAGGAAGGACATTGTACTATATCGAATGGTTTTGGGAAATCCTCATGCAGTATATAGAAATGCAATTCAATTATCAGTTCAAATTATAATGTGCAAAGAGCATCAGCAAAATATTTATAAAATTTAACATAGTTTGCTTATATAAATTGGTGCTTTCGATGGAAGAAACTTTTGGGAATGGGAGATATTCCATTATTAAGAAGCTTGGTGAAGGGGGAAAGGGTATTGTTTACAAGTGCCTTGATAATAACCTCAACAGGATCGTTGCGCTTAAACTTATAAAGAGTGAGAATGTAGATGAGAATTCCTATGCAAGGATAATGCGTGAAGCGGAGACTACAGCCAGGTTATCTCATCCAAATGTAATGTCCATATATGATATGCAGAAGGAAAATAACAGCTTCTTCATGATAATAGAATACATTGATGGGAAAGACCTTCTGTCCTATACTGATGGCAAGCCCATGGAATTAAAAGAGATACTCAAAATAATAATTCCGGTTACATCTGCACTTTCATACGCTCATAAGAACGGAGTATTACACCGGGATATAAAACCGGAGAATATAATGATAGCTAAAAATGGTGATCCAAAGCTGATGGATTTCGGTCTTGCAAAAGCCCTGGACAGACCTGGAATTACCAGAGTAGGAACAATAGTTGGGACTCCAGCATATCTATCTCCTGAAAACGCCCTTGGAAAGGAATCAGACAATAGATCGGATTTGTATTCCCTTGGCTGTGTTTTATACTTTATGATTACTGGGCAGCCTCCATTTAAATCGGAAGACAGCATAAAATTGATATACAGTCATATACACGATTACCCACCACCACCATCAAGTATAAATCATAATATTTCTGGGCAGCTTGATTCCATTGTAATGAAACTGCTCAAAAAGAATCCTGATGAACGATTCCAGAGTGCTGATGAGCTCATGTACGCCTTAAAGGCACTTGAGATAGAAAGCGATAACGAAAAGAATAAAAATAACGCCCAAAGAACACCTTCATACCGCGAAACGAACAGTCTCGTTGGCCTTGATTCGGTACTGAATGAACTCCGATCTGCAATTGATGCTGAAAAATCAGGGTCCGGAAGTGTATGCCTTATAACAGGTGAAGCGGGCCAGGGAAAGACAGAAATTCTGGGTAAAATAATGGAGTATGCTGTTCTGCGGGGTGTTAAGTCAATACTATTGAAAGGAAGAGAATCGAGGGTGTCCACACCCAATTATCTTTTCTCTGAAATGTTCAGGGAGTATTTCTATAATGCGCCTCCACAGCTAGTCTATAAAGTATGCAGTGATTACGGGGATGTTGCAGTAAAGATACTTCCAGAATTAATTACAAAGCTTGGCCGTATCAATGATTACATGTCAAGTGAACCTGAACAGGCAAAGCTGAGATTTTATGATGGTGTTATTGAAATAATAAAGAACATGACGAATGAATATCCTGTGTTGCTTGAAATTGATGATATAAACTATGCTGACAGTGGTTCCCTCAGTATAATAGAAGCTCTTATGGATAAAATACATTCCATGAAACTGGTCATAATGGCCACAATGTCTAGAAGTGATTCTTATAATGAGGAGATGGACAAAATCATTGCAAACAAGACTCTTATCAAGCTGGAAACGCACAATCTTGATAGGAGTCAGACTGCGATGCTAATAGCTTCATATCTTCACGAGGAACTGTCCAAAGTAAGCGACGAGTTCACGAACTTTATTTTTGTCAAGACTGGCGGGAATCCATTCTATATTGTGGAGGTTCTAAAGCTTCTGAAGGAAAAAAAGCTCATATTCAGGGATGACCATGGAAGCTGGGACAGGAAGCCAATAGAAGAAATAGGAATTCCATCATCCATAGGTTCCTTTATCAAGGAGAGGTTGTCCAGTCTTGATGATATTGTTATTGATCTTCTCTCAATTGCCTCTGTTATAGGTTATGAGTTCGATGTTGATGTCCTTGAGTCCGTATCAGGAATAGACGATGATGAATTCGAGAAAATAATAGAGAATTCAATAAAAAGAAAGGTCGTATACGAGAGAAAGACCGGTCCTGGTGAATTTCGCCTATTCTTTTCCAATCCGCAACTACATGACTACCTCTATGAAAATATGAGTATGTTCAAAAAAAGAAAGCTTCACTCAAAAATAGCATCAACCATAGAGAATCTCTACGGTACTGAGGATCACTACCTATTTCCGGACCTGGCAAGACACTACCTAGAAGCTGGAAACCTACAGAAGGCCTTGGATTATACCATCAAAGTTGCGGATGACTGGGCATCATCATTCCAGTTTGATTCGGCAGTAAGGGAATACAGAAAGGCCCTGGAGATAATGACTGGATTACATAAAGAAGGAAGGGAAAGTGACCTTTTGAGGGCAGATGTAATATACAAAATGTCTGAAAATTCTGCATATGGACAGACATTTATGGATACGGATTTAGTGTACTTGGAAGAAGCAATAAGGACATACGAGAAGTACGGTGAAGATAATAAGCTTGCAAAATCAATTTTTTTGCTTTTCCACACACATAATTATTCTCCGGGCAAATACAACAGGTATCTAAATTATACAGAAAACTTCCTCAATAAACTCTACGATAAAAATAAAGACCCAGAAGCAATTGGCATCGCATCAACGGCCATAGTAGGGAAATTATGGTACACTGCGAAGATCCCTGAGGCAAGGGAATGGGGTAAGCGGTACATAGATTACGTAAAAGGGATAAATTATTATGACAAGTACACAATGACCTGTAAGTCAACATTGCTTCTAGTGCATCCTGCAAATTCCTATGAAGACTTGATAGATTTAAGGGCCAAATATGAGGAACAAATATCGGAGGCGCAGAGTCTTCTGGAGCAGAATCCAGATGATCTTTTCGTGTTGGGTGCCCTAAGTATACTTCTGAACAATTTTTCTTATGTTCTCTCAGACTGCTTTTTTGATCTGAAGGAAGCAGAAGAAATCTCTGACAAGGGAATAGATTTGGCAGGTAAAATCAGCAAAGGACTCGGCCTAAGATATGAGTTAGCAAAGTATTTACGTCTTTTTTTAGCAGGAAATAAGTATATAGTTGAGAAATTTTTTGACGCAGCGTTCAACAACATATGGAAAGATGATTTTACTGTTCTGGTTTCAAGCTCTGGCAAAATCTTATTCAATTACTTTCACAATAAGTTTGATGAGGCTATCTCAATAATTACTGAATTGGAAAAGCTACCATCTCTACAGGTTATATCTGCCATACCTTATATGAAAATACCTTTATTAATAGAGAAAGGCAGAGCTGATGAAGCAAAGGCATACGTTAAAGAAGTTCTAGGAAAGATATCTAATGAAATACAGTCGGATACCCTGCATGGTTATATTAGAACCCTCGTGGAAGGAGTTCATGTCAGTTCCATTACAGGGG
>JAKAYJ010000148.1 GCA_021816385.1 Thermoplasmata archaeon | reverse complement strand
CCTGAGGGAAGAGCTTTCAAGAGCAGATATTCTTGGAATAGACTATCTTGTTCTTCATCCGGGTTCCCCAGGAGACATGGGAGAGAAAAAGGGCATAGAAATGGTTGCAGAATCCATAAACAGAACACTCGGCGCTGATCATCATGTTAAGGTGCTACTGGAGACTGGTGCGGGGCAGGGAAACACCGTGGGTCATAAATTTGAACATCTAGCTTCAATGATTGACATGATAGAAATCAAGGAAAAAGTGGGGATTTGTTTTGACACTTGCCATGTGTTTGCTGCAGGCTACGATATAAAAACACCTGAAGGATACCATGAGGCCATGGATTCCTTTAATTCCATCATTGGACTGGATAAATTGCTGGGATTTCATCTGAATGATTCAAAGAAAGGGCTTGGAAGTCACCTGGACAGGCATGAACAGATTGGTTCAGGTATGTTAGGTCTTGAGGGAATTTCAAATTTCATAAATGATCCCAGGTTAAGGGAAAAACCATTCGTCCTTGAGACACCAAAGGGAGAAGCCGGTTACGGCGAGGATATTGCTAACCTTCAAAAGTGCTTTAACGGTGATTGAATCTTGATAATTAGGGAATTCAATCCATGGATGTTCAGATCCGGATGCGAACATTTTTATTCCCCACCCTTTGATACAATCAACGACGAATACAGGAAATTTTTGCATGAGTTCCCATGTAATATAACGCACATAACTCTCCCAAAGAATCTGGAAGACGCGAAAGCCACTCTTGATCGCTGGATTGCAAATGGCACACTCATACGTGAAAATGAGGCAATCATATTACTGAAACAGAAATTCGAGTCTTCAGGCAGGAATATGGAAAGGTACGGCATCATGGCTCTTGTGAAAATATTCCCCGATGACGGTTCAGTTATACCTCACGAGAAGACTTTTTCCGGGCCAAGGACAGGCAGGTACAAACTCATGAAACACATAGGATGCATCCCAGAACCAATCTTTCTTGTCACTGGAAATTCTCATCTCCGTTCAATATTGCAGGGACAGACTGAATCCATGAGTCCGGTCCTGAGCTTCACTGAACCGGAAGGTGTCTTAAATGAAATATTTCTGTGCATTGACAGGGATTTTATTGAAAAGCTGAGAGTATTGATGGAAAAAGAGAACAGCATTGTTGCTGATGGCCACCATCGTCTGGCTGCGCTCAGGGAGATCGCCTCAGAGGTACCATCGGATCTCAACTGGCATTACGCCATGGCATACATCACCCCCATTGATCAGGAAAGTCTCATGATTTCCGGGATACACAGGATCATTGGTAAAATAAAATCAAAGGAAAGCTTTCTAAATGATCTGAAGCATCATTTCACTGTGGAAGAGGAAAAGAGATTATCAGATAAGGACATAACTCTTTACATGAACCACACATATTACAGGCTTTCACTGAAAAGGGAATATCTTGGCGATGACATCATGGACAATATTCCGCCAAACATTGTTAACAGATTTATTCTGGATGAATTGAAGGACCTTAATGGTGAAGATATGGAAAAGTACACAAAATACACAGATAAATCAGCCGAGGCGATTGAAACTGTGGATAAAAAAGAGGCTGATGCCTGTATTTTAATGCCTGTCTGGGATAAGGAATTATTTCAGAAGTGCATATCTGAGAGGAAACTTTTCCCGCAAAAGTCAACATTTTTCTTTCCTAAAGTACCTTCCGGCATTGCACTCTATATACCCATGAAAAATGACTAAATGTGTCAATGCAGTCCTATTTTTCCCTATCTTCAGGAAAACTTCTCCTCAGATTACAACACATTTTTAGTATACATTGAAATGAGGTGCCAAACTGCCGCCGTAGCTCAGCAGGTAGAGCAGCTGATTCGTAATCAGCAGGTCGGGGGTTCAAATCCCTCCAGCGGCTTATCTTACAAAATATTGAGTGTTTAGCATATTGAGCGTGATTATTTTTGCTGTGGTTGAGATTTTTACTTTCCTGTAAGTTTTCACTGGGTGAATAATACATTTTGTTTTTATTTTCAATGATTTTTTACATGCTCGTTAATGTGATTCTTCCACCTGATTATACTGAATCTTCGGTATAGTAAACAATACAAAAATTTTCCATTTCACTCAATGAATTTCAAGCCCTTTAGATCTTGTGGCATCATTCAGTCTTTAGTATTTCTAAGATTAGTCGTTTCCGCCCTCCGAAATCATCAATAAATACCTTGAAATTCGTCACCCTAGACAGACGCATCAATCGCTTGATACTTCCCCTAGTATGGTTGAAGCTTGGCATTGCTTCAAACCTTTCAATAAAGTTTTTTTCCACAAGTCCACTTGACCTGTGATTCCTCATTTCAATAATTGCCAATCCTGTTTTTTTAAGTACTCTATATATTTCGTTAATCACTGTGATTTGCACTTGTTCAGTGGAAAGTTCACTGAATGCATTCCACATACAAATGACATAGTCAAATGAGGCATCCGGGTATGGTATGTTTCTCATGTCCCCGATCTTGAATTCAACGTTCAGGTTCCGTTCCTTTGCTTCCTGCGTGGCTTTTTCAATGAAGACCGGAGTAATATCCACCCCATAAACGGTATACCCATGTTCTGCAATAGGGATAGATAATCTGCCATATCCACACGCTAGGTCCAAAATTGTTGAACCATTTTTTAGAATTTTTGTGAGATAGGATAATTCACTTTCAGTGATGGCATTATCTTTCATCCTTGAAAGCCAATCTGCCCCCATCTCTGTGTAAAACTCTTTTGGTGTTTTCATACGTATTCTTAGAAATCTTAATTCATTATTTAAGCCTCATTAAACAACTTTGTTTTGAAATGTAGGGTAAAAACATGACATCTGGAAAGTAATGATTTTCTGGTGAATGGTTTTCCCTGTTAAATCAAGCACCTAAGTGTAATTCGTAATCAGCAGGTTGGGAGTTCAAATTCTCCCAGTGACTTTTGTTGGAAACACTCCATTTTTAGCAAATAAGGAGGGTCATTTTTAACTGAATTCATTTTTTACTTTCACGAAAGTAAATGCAGGTTTGACAGGCAATTTGTTCTTTAATTTCACTGCCATTTTAAAAGTTGTAAGCTGCAGAATTTTGCAGACTTAATTATAAATGATTTTATTCATACAAGATTCAGTACGCTATCGATTCCGTGCGATATATTCCTGAAATTTCAATAATAAATGTTATTTAAGGAAGAAAGAAGATCATGCATATCAAATACCTATTTGGTCAAATAATTTTTTTTGCAAATATTTTCACAGAGAACTCTTAATTTGAAAACCAGCGGATTTTATCAAAGTATCCAATTGCCTTTCATTATTACAATATCTAAGAAGAACTGCAAATCTAACAAAAAGAGAGTTTCGGCTCATGCTTGATTCCAGTCTGCACTGTTAGTCACAGCTGGACAATTGAAAAGATATATTCCCATATAACGAGCAGAATATTGCCTCGGTACAGTTAATCGAATGTCAAAGAATGCCCCATCCACCGCCCATCAACAGTGCATGGGACCTCTCATGTTCCTCAATCTCTAGGGGGTCATAAGACTGGAAGTCGTGATGATCACAATGATACATGGTTACATGACGATCAGGATGATGCTCCCGCCTCCAGAAATTACCCGCGGTCTTGCCATGCAATTTCATGTGCTCTTCAACGTGAGCAGCATCAGAAGACTTAAAACCGTGCTCATCGTGATAGGTAGCAATTTT
>JAKAYJ010000147.1 GCA_021816385.1 Thermoplasmata archaeon | reverse complement strand
GCAGTTATCAAGGATAGGGAAAGAAGTTGACAGGAGTGAATGGGAGATGCCTCCTCAAACAGTGAATGCATATTTCAACCAGACGGGAAATGAAATCGTATTTCCAGCAGGGATACTGCAGCCTCCATTCTTTGATGTTACAATGGATGACGCTGTTAATTATGGTGCCATAGGCTCCATAATTTCACATGAGATTACGCATGGATTTGATGATCAGGGTAGCAAGTTTGACGCGCAGGGCAATATAAACAACTGGTGGTCTGATTCTGACAGGGATAAATTTTCAAAAATGGCGTCAAAGATGGTCGAGCTATTTTCGTCTTTGGAAGTATTACCGGGCTTGAAAGTCAATGGTGAGCTAACGCTCAGTGAAAATATAGCTGATTTTGGAGGTATATGTATTGCATATGATGCTCTTAAGAGAAGGCTGAGTGATTCAAATTCAGAGTCCAATTTGATCAATGGTTTCACTCAGGCGCAGATATTCTTCATTTCATATGCTCAGATCTGGAGATCGAACAAGACTGAACAACTGATAAGATTGCTAGTAAGTGTCGATAGCCACTCCCCGGACAGTTTGAGAGGCTCCGTACCAGTCATATACCACCATGATTTTCCAGGTGTTTTCAATATAGACAGCGAAAAGGCGCAACGACTAAAGGACGCTGGTATAACACCCATATGGTGACTGTGATCACCAGTACTTGTGAGAGATTGATGATCAGGTAGTCCGTGATATGGAATAATATAGTGACCCAGCCAATGTCACGGTGAAACAGAAGACAAATACTGCATCCAGTTTCATATAATCTATCTGAAAAATAAGATTCGCCAAAATTGGTCCAAGGGCTACTGATAGAGACTGAACAACACTGTAAACGGATATTCCACTTATCCTTCTTTTTTCAGATTTTGAAATGAGTTCATTGAAGGCTGCCAGCGTAAAGCCAGACTGCATCAGACCTAGTAATATGACTTCTGGAAAAATAAGAACTAGAGATCTGGCAAATATTGTGAGAATTGGCACTGTAGAAAGTAGAATTCCAGATATTAAAATAGCCCTTATGTTTCCAATTCTTTCTATTATTTTACCCCAGTAGATCTGTGAAGACATGGCGGATATGGCTATTACTGTAATGACAAGGGTATACACTACCGGGCTCAGATGAAGGAAGTCTGATGATAGGATATAGAGCTGCAAGTATGGTGAAAATGCACTCAGGCCTATTCCTGTAAGCAGGGTGAATAAAAGATAAGGAAGCATTTTTTTCGCGGCTTCTGCAACATTCCCCTCTTCTTTTTCAGGTGTAAAGCGCGGAATGTTTCTCATCACGAGCAAAGATACCGTTGAAAATATGATAGATCCCAAAAAGAGGGTCATGTATGCTTCTTTTGTATCACCAAGCAGAAAAAATATGAATGATGATATGCCATATCCCACAAGAGAAAAGAACCTGAGATAGAAATTTCTCCTGGAAAAGTACAAATTTCTCTTTTTAGATCCGATGGCACCTGGTACCCATGAGGTCCAGGTTGTGCCTGAAAAGGAAGAAAAGAAGGTGCGAAAGGATAGAAGGATTATCAACAGCAATGAAAGGAGAAGAAATCCCTTCAGGAAAGCAAGGAAAGCAATTGCTATCCACACTATTCGGTCAAAAAATGTTATCCTGATGGTTAGGTCTCTGAGATCTGGCGATTTCCTCGATATCTTTACAGCAATGTATTGTGCAAGAGGAACTATGAGGTAAGGTACTCCTATGATATAACCCACTGGTGCTGCAGGACCGATTATAAGAAGTGAAAAAGCCACCAGGTAGGGGGATGTCATGTTACTGTATACGGTCCAAAAAATACCATCTGTTATGGAAAGGTTCATCGTTCGCTCCTCGTCAGATCCATTTCCGAGGAACCATGACTTGTAGATCCTTCTCAGTGAAGTTGACAAGAAGCAGACCCTGGGACTTTAGACTTGAGCAGTATATTAAAAATTGTTTCCTGTTAAAGCAGCCAAACGTGGACATTTTAAGTTCTTGTTATATAATTGAGGATTTTCTCCATTTCCTTTATTATTAACTGCATCTATGAACTTTTTCTAATTTTAATAAGCGTTTTACAAAACGCTCCTGATTGATAAATAGTTATGGATGAGTAAATATTACACAATAACTGCATAGATTTCATTAAAGTTATAAATTCAATACATCATTTTCAGGCATCATCTTTCAAGAGAATATATCTGAAACCTTATGAATATACTATTTCAAAGAGCCGTCCAGTTTGACTCATCTCTAATTTCAAGATAATGTTATTGTTATTCTTTTGTTAATTTTCCCTTTTAAGAGAGAGGTCTTAAGATTTATTTTTCCTATTTCAGAGGTATTCTTTACTTGAGTCCCCATGTCTGGAATCATGGGTAAACCTTCAATTTTAAACATCCTTATTTTTTCCATATCAGGAACCCGATTTTTTAGAATATCCATCAGTTGTGGATTATTCTGAAATTCATCACGACTCATATATATATTTGAAATTTCCACACCCTTGGAAACAATTTCATTTGCCTCGTTTTCAAGCTCTTTTACATTTTCTTCTGTCAAATCGTCCTTGTATATATCAATCCAGGAATTATCATCGTAGGTCTGATTAATTCTTGTGGTCGCATTAAGATTCTTGTATGCGAGTGAGGAAAGAAGGTACATCGCAGACCTGAATCTCATGTGAACATATCTAATATCCCAGTCAAGGTGCTGAAATACGACTTTCCCAGCAATATTTTGATCATAAGTATCCTGTGACATTAAATGAATCCAGACGCCATCTATCCACACATCTACAATATCATACCTCTTTCCATCAATTTCCACCCATCCACGATCATTTGGTTGCCCTTCACTTGTTGGATACATAATACTTCTATCAACAACAAGATCGGTGAACTCAACCATTACGGCTTTGGATTCACATTCCTTGCCGTACGGATCAGAGATATATAGGAATTCGGTTCCCATGTTGAGGAGAGAGCAACTGTTTATAAATTCGTTTTTGTGTGCTCTGATGGAATGTGATCCGGGAATTTTGCAAATCTTATACAGAAGCATGCAAAGATTTATCCCTTCTTTATTCTGAAGAGAAATCGTATGAACACAAGCAAATTCAATACATCAAACTCAAGGAACTGCTTGATGAAATAAATGGCAAGCATAACAGGCTCAGAAGCAATCTTTATTATTCACTAATTCTCTTTTTTTTCAGTGAAAAGCAGACAATTCCTTTGGATAGTTTTACTGCGAATATTGATTCTCTTAAGTGGATGGAATATAAGGAGATGTATTTGCTGGAACTGGCTGAACTTTATTTTTATTTGGGTGAAAAGGCAAAGTTGAAGAGTCTCATGAGGAATCTGGAAAGTGTTTACAGGAATTTACTTCTTGACGTGAATGAAAATCCTGTTTACCTGCGGGAGGGGATTTCCATCCTGCATGCCATGTCCGGTAATAGTTATAAATATCCTACAAAAACCATAGACATGATAAAAAATTTCCAAGAAAGGCTTTTGAAACTGTCTCTTCCATAAGATATATTCTTTGTGGAATTGTTGACTCCGTGTTACTGGCCGACTTCAATGAAGATCAGGTAGAAAAACTCTTAACACTGCTAGATTTGGTTCCACTGAATAAAGGAAGAGAGGATGAAAAGGGCTTCATAGCCAGGAGGATGTGTATGAGGGATTATTGCGCCACG
>JAKAYJ010000146.1 GCA_021816385.1 Thermoplasmata archaeon | reverse complement strand
CTTCATAATTGAGGAGGGAGAGGGTTATGGCAGGATATACTTTCCTTCAGCAGTTATTGAGCATGGATTTGGAGAAATAGTTGAAATGTTGAAAAGTAAGGGAATTGGATATGACTGAAATAATGTGGGACCTTAACATAACAGTTCTTTCAGTAGAACTGATAATATCAATGATCATAATTTACACGTTTTCCTCTGAAATGAGGAAGAACAATGTAAGAGTATACAGGCCTGTGATAGCTCTTGGGTTGCTTATACTTGTACAGGAGATGGTTTCCATTTATGTCTACTACGGATTCTCCTTAAAATATGGTCTTGCCCTTTCCATCCCACTGTTTATAATCAATCTTTTCAGTATTGCTGTGCTTGCAATCTTGTACAGGATACTTTCCCTATGATATTTTCCCGAAATGGCGTTTTGGTCATATGGGAAAGGATATTAAGAATATCTACAGGCAACATTAATATATTGCGTGATACTCATTTGATGAAATGACCAGTTATCTTGATGAGGAAGAGTATAACAGATGGATGAAGAATGCACAAACAACTCTTAGATCTGCAATAAACGACAAATCATCACAGTTCTACAACTGGGCATGCTTTAAAGCCCAGCAGGCTGCAGAGTATGCAGTTAAGGCCTATTTGCGTGGGATCGGTAAAGGTTCTTTCGGCCACTCTATTTCTCTCCTTCTGGTTGATCTACATTTTAGTAAGGAAATCGTAGATTTAGCCAAAAAGATAGATAAATATTACATTCCAACAAGATATACTGATGTTTGGTCTGAAGGTACTCCAGAAGATTATTATACGCTGGAAGACGCGAGTGAAGCTATAGAATGCACTGAAAGAATAATTAATGAGGTTGAAGCGAAGTGGAAATCATTGAAGGAAGGATAACCAAAAGAAATGATGTGATAAGGGATTCAGGCATATATGCAAATACTCTTCAGTTCAATTGCTCAGTTCTCCTTATAGGTTCATACGCAAGGGGTGACTTCAATCTTTGGAGTGATGTAGATATTCTAATTATCGGTCAGTTCAGGGGAACTATTCTTGAAAGACTCAAAAACATTGATTTTCCCCCAGGTTATGAAACAATCCTGTTAACACCAGAAGAGGTGAACAAGATGAAAGTGAAGAATGACAAATTCATAATGGATGCACTTAAGGATGGGGTTGTTTTAAGGGATGATCTTAATCTGTTCCGTAATGTGAAAGAAAGAGCAGTTCGGTAGGAATAGGCAGTTGAATAATATCCGCCCTTTTAAAAAATCCAGAAATCAAGTCGAGCCTGATTTATCAGTGTTCAGCAACCAGTAACAGAGTGGAATATAATTTATATCCCCTTCCTTCCAGTAGTCTCATGTTATGATCGTTATCTTACGGCGGTTCAACTGTTTTGAAGCTTTCATGAGAGATTTCCTCTCTATATCCCTTATATCATTCTCAGAGCCTGCAGATTTTACATTGATTAATTCAATAACTATGGAAGCAGAACTGAGGACAAAATATACTTCCATGCCATCTGTGTAGCCGTATTCCTTCCATTAATTGATCTGTAAGTTGTCGTTCTGATACTGCTTTTATCATGTCATGTCTATCAATCAGGATCTACCATAAAATGTTTGTATCTGACATCCTCTCCACGCTAAAGCACCGGAGCTTCTTCCTTCACCGACAGTGCCTACTTCATGCCAAGCGTGAAAATCGTCTATACCCCTACAGAAAGTCATGACAACAAATTTATTGCCCTCATTTGGTCGCAATATGTCATTTCTTACAAAGCCTGGAAAGTTATCAGCGTCCCCGTTTCTCTTGCTGAATCTCTGTTCAAACTCCTCCCTGAAATTCTCGTTAACCGGAATATGGTTCTGCACTACAATCATAGTCGTAAATAATAAAGTGCATTATTAAAGTCATTGATTGTCAGGTTCTAATTACGTATTATTCCCGAACAGATAATTATTTAATCTATTTCAAAATAGTATTCTATGGATTTTGGCGACATTGACAGGGTACTAGATAGAAGAATGGTTTTGACAATGAAGCAGGACAATGAAATTTTTCAGGCATCCAGAGAGGTCAATGCAAGAATACCCGTAACAATATCCGATGAGGAAGGAAAGAAATTCCTATATATCAATTTTCCAGGGTCTTTTGGCGAACCACAGAAGAACAGGATATTCCTGAAGAGGTATGATGCAAAGAACATAGGGTCTCATTATGTTATAAAATCAAGGATAAACCATGTAGATAAGTGGAGATACATCAACGATCTTATAAATGTGCCATCTGTTGTGGTGAACAGAATCAACCTTAAGGATGGGCTGCTGGCATTTTACTTCAGGTATCATCATTCTGTAAAGAACAGAATTTCATGCATCCTTTCAAAATACACTGACGGCGAAGAAGGCCAGATCGAAAGCATAGGCCCTTCACCAGGATTGCTTAGCATACTGGACAGAATGCAAGAAGTTTTCACTCTTGGTATGATCCAGATATCCATGCCTGTTGATGACAATAAAGATTTCAGTGAACATTTTCTCAAGGAGGGTTATATCAGCGAGAGTGCGAGTAATATCCACTTAGACCATGGACTTAAGGCAGTCATATATACCGGTTCAAGAGTGGACGATAAAACACTTGTCGAGATCGATGGTAACAGTGGTATATATTCCGTGAATTTTGAAGACCCTATACTCACAGAATGGAGGAACAGGATGATGGAAATACCGGTGATAAGATTCAGGCAGTTCATGAGAGTGGAAGGTAATGAGTTAAAGGTTATCACACTGCTTCCATATTCCCAGATGGATCAGGCATACAGATCATTCTTCCAGACAATGGAAGGGACAGGAAGGGATGATATAAGCCTCGATTTTTCGTTGAAGTATAACAGGGAGATCATGTTATCTTTTTAAATTCATATAGATTGAGGATCAAGGACTTAATAGTCAATGGATTTTAAACTGTAAACTGAAGGAAAATACCGTCTCAAGCCCTATTCTTATTCAAAATTTCAAAAATCAACTGATTCTCAATATATAGAATGATGAATCAGCGTTGAAGTCAAATTTCATAAGCCTCTTTTAGTTGAATTTCAAATATTCTACCATAACCTGCTGAGCTTCTTCAGTCCTTCAATCCAGTCAGATGACAGTATGTCAACATCTTTCATTGCCTCCCTTCCGCTGACTGTGATCATGTATACCTGCCTTATCCTGTTTCCCTGGTTCATTTCCTTCCTCTCTATATATCCCTCCTCCTCAAGGGAGCTCAGGGCCGGATAGATTGAACCTGCTGTTGGCCTCCAGAGTCCATCTGTCCTCATGGAAATCTCCTTCATTATCTCGTAACCGTGCATGGGTTTTCCCTGGAGGATTCTCAATATAAGTGGTTTAAGCATACCTGGTGGGATCAGGCTTATTTTGAATGGGCCACAACGACACATGCAATTTTTTTCTATCACTAAACCTCATCCCCATTGTTTTTATTTACTTTTTCTGTCGTAAAATATCTTTATAAAATTTACTAATTTAAATTAAAAAATATGGAATGAACTATTTGAAGTTCACTCCTTGTCTGCTGTTTCCTTTTGTGCTGCGTTTATGCGCTGGAGCTTCTTCTGAAGAACACTAATTTTTGCCTCAAGCTGATCCTTATAATCCTCAAGATCTTCAGAATCCATTCTTTCCTGCATGTGTCCTTTCATTCCATGTTTTCCTGACCCGCATCCACAACCATGTTTATTCATT
>JAKAYJ010000145.1 GCA_021816385.1 Thermoplasmata archaeon | reverse complement strand
CCACATAAATTATCCTGTCGTATCCATCCCTGTATGCCTCTCTTGCCATGCATATGCCTGTATATCCAGAACTACTGTTTGTCAATGATCTAACCGGATCAATGGCAACTTCGCTTTTCCCTGAAATAATCAATATCGTTCTATTATTATTACCACGTCTAAGGATTGTGTCTATTATTTCTTCCGACCACATTAGCTTGGCTTTTCCGTCCTCAACTCTTGGAGAAACAAAATCAACACCGTAACCTTTGAGTTTAAGCATATTTTCTCTTAGAACAGGACTCTCATACATTTCCATGTGCATTGCGGGTACAATTACAGTTCTTATCATGGTACCCAGAGCGTTTGCGAATACTGTGCTTGCAGTATCATCAGCTATTCCACCTGCAAATTTGCCGATCATATTGTATGTTGCAGGGCACACAAGAAGAACAGTGTTCTCCCTGTCAACGTCGAATAGACTGATATGTTCCATATTGCCTGTCAGGGAAGTTATAACCGGTTCTTCTGATGCCCATTCCATCGCCTCTCTCCCAATGATCTGTTCTGCGCTACTGGATAGTATAACCTTTACCCTGGCACCACTTCTTTTCAGGTCCCTGATAATGTCAGGTGTTCTATAAGCAGATATACTGCCACTAACAATCATCACTATATTTTTTCCACTGAGAAGATCATTGCTTTCCATTAAGTATCACCTTGATATGGCCCATATTCCGTGTGCAGTTGCGACCGTATTTTCATTCTGGTCATCGATAGCCATCTCAATAAACGCGTGTCTTCCACCTTCTCTCTTGACTCTGGACGTTACCGTGCAGTAATCTCCGCTGAGTGGTGTGAGAAACGTGACATTAAGTGAAAGTGTGAATGCATTGAATACATCCGGAATGGTGAATACAGAAAGGGCGCCGGAAATATCAAACAGGCCGGCAATTATGCCTCCGTTAACAACTTCTCCCATCCTCATGAATCTATCTTCAAGGAGGATTTTCAGGGTTACTTCACCATTTCTCTCTGATAGGATTTCAATTTTGAAATTTTTCATGAAATTATCTGATTCTATGAGTGTTCGGAGTCTTGAGTCAGGAGACATATTCAGTCAAATACTTGAGTATATTTATACTATCGCAGCAAAATTTTAGAACATTTAACATTTTCTCGAAAAAGGATGCAGGCAATGATTATTCACATAACAAATATTTTCTATATAGGTTAGATAAATAATAATAGTAACCAGCATATAATAACGTGAGAATTAATTTTAAGAAAAAATACAGAAACGATCAAAGATTGTGACAACCATAGTCCGTATCAATGTTCACCATTTCCTTTTAAATTTTCCAAGCGATAAAATCCCAATAATTAATAAGTTTTACATTAAAATTTGTACAAGTTAAAAATTTTTTATCTTTTATAAAATATAATTTATCTACAAAGGATTTAAGCATGGTTTAGTGTTATAATTTTTTATGACCTTCATAGTCAACTTCGACCGTTTCCTTATGGGATTTACCCTTGCGTCTCATATACTGATCGTAACGATGAGTATAGGGCTCAGTATTATTGTATCACTGGCTGAGTATATCGGGATAAGGAGGAAAGACCCATACTATGAAGCATTAGCCAGGAGGTTGACGATCGCACTTGTCATATTTTTTGCAATAGGAACTGCAAGTGGAACGGTTCTTGCAGTTGAACTGTTTGCTCTATGGCCTAGCTTTATGGTTGTTGTCGGAAAGGTCGATATCCTACCCTTCTATTATGAGGTATTTGCATTTCTTCTGGAATCTATCTGTCTCGTTCTCTATTTTTACTACTGGGATTTCTACAAAAACAGGTATAAACACTGGGTCCTATCATTGATGGTTGCAGTTGGTACTGTGATGTCTGCTGTTTTCATAACCATGATAAACGCATGGATGAACACACCTGCGGGCTTCAACATTCCTTACTACCTCAAGACTGGCATATTAACAGATATTAATCCTCTGGCGGCTATAGCTGCACCATCTGTGTTATATGAAGACCTTCACGTCGTTACTGCGACAGTGACCGCTGGTGTCTTCCTAATAGGTGCCTATCTTGCATACAGTTTCCTGAGGGCAAAGAGCGAGGATGAAAGAATCTTTAACAGAAAGGGACTGAAACTGGTCGCAGCAGTGGGTCTTATTTCAATAGCATTAGCAGGTATAACTGGAAGCCTGGCTGCTTCACAGCTCATAGTTCTGCAACCGTTAAAATACGCGGCAATTGAGCTGGATCTTCACAGTACAACAAGCGGTGCTGAAACACTTGGTGGCATCCTGGTATCGGGCAAGATACTTTATGCAATCACCATACCAAAATTGCAAAGTTTGCTTGCTTATCCGCAGACACTGGGAAAAGGTACGTTACCCGGGTTAGACCAGTACCAACAGAGCTTGTGGCCTCCACTTTTCATTCACCTGACATTTGACACCATGGTAGGTGGCGGATTCCTGGTAGGGTTATTCGCATTGTATCTCATATGGAGATTGTTGAGACAAAAATCAATAACAACCAAAATTGGTCTGTATGGCATGATAGTATCAGGCTTACTTCTAATACTCGTATATGACAGTGGATGGGTGACCGACGAGGTTGGTCGACAGCCATGGATCATCTACAATGTCATGACTGTGCAGTCTGCTGCAAATACTTCAGCTGCTATAATCCCACTTGGAATAGCCATAATGATATTCTATTTCCTGGTTGTACCATTCAGCTTTTACTTTGTAAGCAGGGTGCTGAGACATGAATCCGTTCAGTCAGAAATTGATAAAGCGAGAGGGTTGAAATGACAGGTACAGTTAATGCTGAGGTAATACTTAATATACTGATTTTTTCGATTTTTTTCACAAGTGCGTCCACTGAACTGATGGCCGCTTCAGCCATTCTTTTTAGATACAAGGAAAGTCAGACGAAGGTGTTTGGTTTCCTGTTGCCAATATGGGAAATTACAGGAACACTCTTTGTTTTCTATGTGGTGAACCTTGAAGGTCTTGTCCCAGATGTTCTTCCTCTACTTGCTTTTTCATTCATTGCGTATATACTGATTTTTCTCATTCTTTATGTGCTTCGTAATTCCATGATTGTATTCGCTGAAATGATATGGAAAAACAAGACCATAAACAAAAAGCTACTATATTCAGTCTATGCAGTGGTTACCTTTGTCCTTGGAACGATGGTACTACTGATTTATGCCAGTTTCATTGGTGGACATGGTATAGACTACAGTGCAAGAACCTTCGACCTCTTAAAATTCATTACATTCCTGCCAGATGATGGATTCATAGTTGGAATTGCAATTCTACTTTTTGGAATGGCATCCATATTCTACGATCTCAATGTAAATCGTCTTCTACCACTGCTTGTTATCGTGATAGGTCTCATTATTGCAGGGGTTTCACTGCATGATCTGGGTGATTACAGCAATAGTACTCTCTCTGTGATACCGCTTATCCTGTTCCTTCTTATACCAATCCTCTGGATACTACCTTCCACAAGGAAGTACATAACGAACAAGTTGATCTTCCAGGGAATCTTTGCCATATCTATCTTCGTAGTGGCCTTGTCTCAGTATCCTTACTTATTGGGTAGAACCCTCAACATAAATTCAATACTAAATGACGCAGCTATGCAGACAGAAATGTTTTATGCAACGATAATAGGAGGTATCATACTATTGATACTTACATACTTCTTTTATGACATATATTTCGAAAAGGGAAAGCAGGAAGAAAAGAATAAGCTAGAAAATGCTGGAAAGTAATCTAAT
>JAKAYJ010000144.1 GCA_021816385.1 Thermoplasmata archaeon | reverse complement strand
CGAATTTTTTCAGGGCCTCCTTGTTGTTCTCATGCAGCCAGTACCCTTTGTAGTTGCCACCATCTGATTTCTTCCTGGAAAACCACTTTTCGTATTCAAGTCTAGAATCCTTCTTGTCTCCCCTTAGATATCTTCCGGCAAGAACACCCTGTGCAAGAGGGCTGTATATCATGGAAGAAAGTGAATTGTCCTCTGCAATCTTTATGTTGTTCTCCTCAAGTTCCCTTTCCAACAGGTTGTATTTGTCCTGAATGAAGGTTGGTGGCTCAAGTGCAGAGAAATATTTCAGATTAAGGAATCTGACTATGTCCAGTGCAGAATGGTTTGAAATCCCGTAATGCAGTATCAAGCCTTCCTCTTCTAGCAGATTCATCGTCCTAGCAGTCTGTTCTATGCTAGTGTCTTCGTCAGGCCCATGGATTATGTAGAAGTCTACATAGTCCATCTTTAGCCTTTCTAGGCTCATCTGGATGGACTTCTTTATGTGTTTCCTGTTTGCCCCAGAATTGTTTAAAAGAGGGCCAGTCCTGCCCATAACTTTAGTAGAGACTACATAACTTTCCCTGTCGTACCCTTTCAATGCCTCGCCTAGGATTTTTTCTGAAGTTCCAACTCTTTCATAGTCTGGCGGATTAGCCTCCCTTTCGTAAACACCTCGGTAGACATCTGCGGTATCAAAGAAGTTTATTCCTAAGTCGTATGCTCTCTGAATCAGCTTTATGGATGCCTGTTTGTTCACCTGTCTTCTTCCATTAGCCATATGATTTGGGAGGTACCAAGTTCCAAAAATCAGTTCAGAGACCTTGATTCCAGTCTTCCCAAAGCTCTTGTATTTCATGATTGAGTTAGGTTGAGGTTATTCATATTCTTTAAGGTTTAAAAGAAACTAACAAATGCTAGGAAGATAGGGTAGGTATGGTTGATAGCAGAGTTGATCCTGCAAATAGGTTAATATTATATTGATAATAACGAAACACAGCGGGGGTTGTCGAGCTTGGTCAAAGGCACTAGATTCAGGGTCTAGTCTCGTAGGAGTTCGAGGGTTCAAATCCCTCCCCCCGCATAGCAAAATAAGTTTAATGCGCTATCTCCAATCAGCTCCCTTCATCCAACGGATATATAAAGAAATATTAAAAAATGACAATTATATATTATTAACGCCCTCTCCATAGTTAAAACATAGATGTTTCCTTTCCTAAATATAGCACTGAAACTTATATCGGTTTCATCAAGAACTGTCAGGTAATGACCATTATCTGTTTGTTCGTAGATAAGGAAACGAACTAAGGGGGCGGGATCAAAGAACGTTTTCGCAAACATCGAGTTACACCTGTTACCTGAATTAATCTCACTTAATCCTGGGAGAGATATTTATTATACTGTAAATTAAGGAATGCCTGCCCTTCAAAGGCCCCTCCTGAATCTTTTGGGGGGCGGGTACATTTTACTGATGTACAGCCCCGAAAAATACTTCTAACGTTACCTCATATTTAGTAGATGGAAAATAGCGGATCCAGCGAACTCGGCATAGAGAAGGAGCTATGGAAAGCCGCAGACAAACTGAGAAGCAATATGGATGCTGCAGAGTACAAGCACGTTGTTCTTGGCCTGATATTCTTAAAATACATATCAGATTCATTTGAAGAAGTTCACAGGGAACTGGAGAATGACAAGGAGCACCTGTCAGATCCGGAGGACAGGGATGAATACATTGCACGGAATGTCTTCTGGGTACCACCCGAGGCCAGATGGAAGTATCTGCAGAAGAATGCAAAGCAGCCAACAATAGGAACGATGATAGACGATGCTATGGAAGTCATAGAGAGGGACAACCCATCCCTGAAGGGAGTGTTGCCGACAAATTACTCTAGAGCTTCGCTCGATAAACAGAGGCTGGGCGAACTCATAGACCTGATTGGTAGTATTACTCTTGGGACGGAAGATGCCAAGGGAAAAGACCTTCTTGGCAGGGTATACGAATACTTCATAGGTCAGTTTGCCGATGCTGAGGGAAAGAAAGGAGGGCAGTTCTATACACCCAAGTCAATCGTGCAACTGCTCGTTGAAATGATAGAACCCTACAAGGGAAGGGTGTTCGATCCATGCTGTGGTTCTGGCGGAATGTTCGTGCAGAGCGAGAAGTTCATTAGAGCTCATCAGGGGAGACTAGATGACATCCATATATTTGGAGAGGAATCAAACCAGACGACTTGGAAGCTTTGCAAAATGAATCTTGCTATTAGGAATATAGATTCAGATGAAGTGAAGTGGGGAGACAGTTTCCTGAACGACCATCACAAGGACCTTAAGGCTGATTTCATACTTGCAAATCCACCATTTAACGACTCTGACTGGAAGGGAGACCTGTTGAGGGAAGACGTCAGGTGGAAATACGGACTACCGCCAATAGGAAATGCGAACTTTGCGTGGATCCAACATTTCATTCATCATCTATCGCCAACAGGTATTGCTGGATTTGTGCTTGCTAATGGGTCAATGAGTTCTAACACATCAAACGAAGGGGAGATAAGAAAGAACATCACTGAAGCGGACTTGGTGGATTGTATCATTGCTTTACCAACTCAGTTATTTTTCAACACGATGATACCAGCATGCCTGTGGTTCGTCTCCAAGGAAAAGAAGAACAACAAATTCAGGAATAGAACAGGAAAAACACTCTTCATCGACGCGAGGAAAATGGGTACCATGATTGACAGGAGGCATAGGGTCTTGACTGAAGATGACATAAAGAAGATAGCCTCAACATATCACGCATGGAAAGGTGAAGGTGGCGAATATAATGATATCCCGGGTTTGTGTAAGTCCACCGATATTGAAGAGATAAGAAAGAACAACTATGTTCTCACTCCGGGAAGATATGTTGGCACAGAAGAGGAGGAAGAGGACGATGAAGAATTCCAAGAGAAGATGCAGAAACTCATTTCCGAACTTAAGCAACAGATGGAAGAAGGTGCAAGGCTTGATGAGGAGATAAGGAAAAATCTGGAGAGGATCGGTTTTGACCTTCAATGATGATTGCGTTAAAAAGTCAGACGAGAAAAAATTTCAAGAATTCGAATTAATCGAGCTTGGAAAGGTTAGCAAAATTTCTATGGGTCAATCCCCCCCTTCCAAATATTACAATTATGAAGGGGACGGAATTCCGTTTCTACAAGGTGTGAAAACTTTTGGCAATAAATACCCTAAATATGATACGTGGGTAACCAGACCTTTAAAAATTGCTACGAAAGGAGAAGTACTATTTAGTGTAAGAGCACCTGTCGGAGAAGTTAACATAGCAACAACTGATGTTTGTATAGGCCGTGGTCTTGCATCAATATCTGGGTATGATAATGAATTTATTTACTATCTTTTAAAATCTTTTGGGCAAAAAGTTATAGATAGGCAAACAGGCACAGTATTCGGAGCTGTCGGAAGGGAAATTTTGGAGTCTACCAAGCTTCCTATTCCTTCTCAAACTGAACAAAAAGCCATAGCCAAAATCCTCTCCGATCTCGATTCAAAAATAGAGCTCAACCAGAAGATGAACAAAACCCTTGAATCCATAGCACATGCTATATTCAAGCACTGGTTCATTGACTTTGAATTCCCTAACGAAGAGGGGAAGCCATACAAATCAAGCGGAGGTGAGATGGTTGATTCCGAACTGGGAAAGGTACCTAAAAAATGGACCATAAAAACATTAGACGGAATCGCTAATTTTCTTAATGGATTGGCTCTACAAAGATATCCGGCAATTACTGAAAATGACTATCTGCCAGTCATTAAAATAAAA
>JAKAYJ010000143.1:2009-3818 GCA_021816385.1 Thermoplasmata archaeon | reverse complement strand
AAAGAAGGATCTGGGCCTCTGATGGAGTATAAGATTGTCTGGTCCGTTAAGGCAGCTAAACAGATGGAGGGACTCGACAGATCAATCGCTAAGAGGATATATGAAAAGGTCGATCAGCTGCATCATAATCCGGAAAGATATGTTGAGAAGCTTGTTCGCTATCCATATTATAGACTTAGGGTTGGCGACTTCAGGTTGATTCTTGATATTCAGACTCAGATACTGAGTGTGCTTATTCTAAAAGTTGGTCACAGAAGCAACATCTATGAAAGATGAAATACAACTAAAAAGTATTCCCTTAAAGCCAATCAAATCCAAACCGGTCCATAAAACCAAGGTTCTTTATTGCTTCGAAAACTTTGCTTATTTTTTTCAGAAATGTTGATGTTTATGTGATTTTGATTATATTTTCCGCCGTATGGAGTTCAGAACTCCTTCTGCAAGGCTTTTAACATATTCCTCCGGATTCATTTTGTTATCCTTCCACCATACCACGTAGCACAGCAAGGAACCAAAGAATGCTTTCCTCATAGGGGCGGGAATACTTGCACCGGAGAGTTCCTCCAGTTTGGTGAACATTCTGTCCATTTCCTGGAAACACACAGTCCTCAGTTGTATGTCAATCCGCTTGTATCGTTCCTTGTTTGCCATGGTCATCAAGAGCAAGCTTCTGAGATCAGGATCCTCATACTTTTTCAGGAAAGAGATACCGAAATCAATCAGCAGCTCTATGGCGTTGCCGTGACCCCTGTTATTTATGTCTAAGATCTCGTCCGCTGGCACTGAGCGAAGGGCGGCTTTTTCTATTAGATTATCCTTCTTCTTATAATAGAAAAAGACTATACCCTTGCTGACCTTGGCCTTTTTCGCAATCTCATCAATTGTTGCTGAATCATAACCTTTTTTTGAGAATACCTTGATCGAGGCATCCAGAATCGTATCCTCTTTATTTTCTTTGGCTTTCATACGGTAGTGCAATATCTTTTTAGTATAAAACTAAATCGGTTAGTCAGTATTTATTGACTGACCAGTCGATATATTTAAATATTTTATGACCATTTAGTCAATTATGTCAGAAAATAAAAAGAGTCTAAGGAAGGTCGGCTTGGATTTTGGCTCGATCAGCGGAGCAGAGTGGCTAATCATCATTGCTGCATTTTTAGGTCGATATCTACTTCAGTTCTATCAGACCTCAATAGGGTCATTGGGATTGGCATTTGGAATGACCTCCTTTGAAGTGGGTATAGGTTTTGCCTTGTTCACTGTTGCATTTGCGGTTGCGGCCTTCGTCATGCGGAAGGTCGGGCTCAGCCAGCTCAAAAGTGTTGAGATAGTCTCATTACTGTTACTGGGTATCACCATGCCATTATACATTGTGGTCAGTGGATTTACTGAGGTCTATGCGCTTATGATCATAGACGGTTTCATAGCCGGTCTCGTAATGGATTCATTCATGACCATGGCTGGAATGGTTTCGATGGATCAGTCTAGGAGACAGGTTGAGCAGGCATCATTTTCATTCTGGGTTGCCTTGGCGTTAATAGTGGCACCGTTTACAACGGGTTTCCTGCTGCACCTGGGAATCAAAGAGATCTTCCTGATATTCGCTGTGATGGCGTTTGTAGCAATTCCGTTTGTCGCGTCACTTAGGGGCAAATACTCACTGCAGTACATGGAGGCAAAAGGACATAAGGGCAGTACAAGCATTGCAACACTGTTCAAGAACAGGCAGTTCAACTGGGCAGTTCTTGCAGCATTCGCATACACGATACCTTTCTACATCATATTCTCATATGGCGTAATATACGG
>JAKAYJ010000143.1:0-1999 GCA_021816385.1 Thermoplasmata archaeon | reverse complement strand
TCAGCAACCACGGTGTTTTATCTCTTTGCACTTATGTTTGTTGGAGATATAATTACAAGGTTCATCATAAGACTGAGATCGCCTGTACAGAACAAGAGACCGTACATGGTCTTTGCAGTAACCATTGCAATGTTTGCAGCTGTATTTCTGGCACTTAGCTCAGTATCAATAGTATTCTTTGTGCTTGCTTTCCTTATTGCAGCAATACCTGATGGAATTGCCTGGACTCTTGGAATACAGATCGCGAACACAACATTCAAGCCTGAGGAGATCGGGACATCAACGTCATTCTTCAGTTCATCAATGATGATAATGTCTGTCCTCATGCCATTGGTCGGTTATATGGTGTCAGTGAGATACATTGGATTCACCAGTACATTGTGGATATTCGCTGCGGTCACCGCTGTGTTCTTCCTATGGGAACTACTGATCAGGCCCGCCAAATTGGCGAGTACTCAGCCAGGGAAAATTGAAGAGGCGAAATGATTCCATGGCCAAGATTTAATTGATCGCAACGAGTGAAAAAGAGGATATCAGGAATGCTCCTGAATTTTGCGAAAATCAGATGGAAAATGGCAACGAAACCAGAATGGTATTCTGGGGACCGTCGGAAAAAACTCTGGAAAGCAATGAACAGATAAGGAAAGAGTACTCCGCACCTGGAAAAAATAGGGCCAAAAGCATGCATAAACATTGCAAAGAGTTGTCAAATAGAGGCAGAACTTTCAGAGGGTATTGATCTCGCCCCAGTGGGTGGATACATAATCAAGAGTGTAGGAAAAAGTTTCGAGACCATCACATTCTGAGTATGATCCGGGCAAGCAGATTCGGAGGTAAACCCAAATCACATAACTCATTAAATTACATATACATCATCCAAATTTCTATCAAACAACGTCACATCTATTATCTATCCCTTCGGGCCATGGTACATTTTATCGATAATTTTTGAATGCAATCCAAACTAAACAGATCATTGCCCCCGGTTGAGAGTTGTTATATGCTACATATAGTTGTCCATAATGATTATATATTGTTATTACATTCTAAGTCGTGGTGCAGACAACTATACAGGTGTCTAAAGAGACCAGAGAGAAACTCAAGAATATAGGCAGTAAAGGACAGACGTATGATGAAATAATTGAAAAGCTGCTTGAAATTCGCCGGAAAGTAATGTTTTTCAACGAGCTTGATAGAATATCTGATAGCGAGGAGTTCCTACCGCTTGATCGGATATGAAGTACTGGTTTCCCAGACCGCTGCCAAAGAACTGAAGGCATTAGAGGGAAGTTTGCAAGCGAGAATAAAGGAAAAACTGAGGGAGCTTGCACAGGATCCCAGCAATAGATCAGGCAGGCTGGATGTAAAGAAACTCTCATCAACGAGAAGAAATTATTACAGGCTAAGGATTGGAGAATATAGAATTATTTTTTTTACGGAAGAAATGGCAATCAAAGTCGTGAGAATTGCCAACAGATCTGATGTCTATTCCTGGTTGGACTAGCCTCTCTCAAACGGATTCAATGAAAATATTCCCTTCAAACATTAAGTAAACCCCGACAGGTTCATAGTTTTAATGTTAAAAACTGGTAAAATGTCGACTTTTCGGATAACAGAAATTTATGTATATATATAATGTTTTATATCTGTTATTATGGCAAAGAAGGAAAAAGGTTCTGCAAAAAAAATTTGCGCCTATTAAGGATTGCAATCCCGGTGGGCTAGGTTCTCATGGTAGTTGCGGTAGTTGGTTTATATCATTACTCCCCGGTTGCCGATAATCAATCTGAGAATATACAGGTAAAATCCTACTCTTCGATTGTTTCAATAGCAAGTGCAGACGCTTCGAAATTGGGAATGATGGAATCCATGAATAGTTCAGCCTCAGTGACAAGAGATGGAGTTACTGTAACATTGCTGACAACAACGTTAACTTCACAGGATGCTAACGAAAGTGGTATTCTTTTATCAGCTCTCTATAACGGCGAAGCCGCTGGGT
>JAKAYJ010000142.1 GCA_021816385.1 Thermoplasmata archaeon | reverse complement strand
AAGCTTTTCAGCCTCATGGAGAACCTCTTCAGAATACCCTGTACCACCATAAGCATCGGACTTTATTGCCGGTTCATACAGTGAATATCTTGATGCCATGTCGGATCCAAGGCATTTCAGGGCATCCGGGCTCATTACATTCTCAGATGCCTGGAGATTAATCACCCCCTTTCTGTAAATATCATGCTCTGTTACAAGATCTAAAAATTTGTTCATTGGTTATTCACCTCTATTTTGTTTACATTTATGGGTAAAAAAGTCACAATTCCCTATGAAGCATGAAATACTTAAGCTTTTTTGGGAGAAATGGCAATGTGATAACATGGGAGGCAATATAACATTTTGAAGTAAAGCAATTCTATTAATGGGTGATATTGCTGTCACATGTATGTGAAATATTATGGTTTTCAGTGAATGAAGAATGGATATCAGAGATTGTAAATTTTTAATTGATTTCTTCCCGGTACAAAGTTTACGAATTTCCATCATTATGTGCAAATCTTCAAATCGACCACTTTAACATAGGTCATCCTCATCTTGTTTTTTGTCTGTCCATGGATTCAGTATCTCCGAAGATAATTATTCGGATAATGCAATAATATAATAACATTGAACCTCCGCATTCACCGAAATATTTATTCATGAATTATAGATATCATGTAGATATCTCATGAAAAAGATACCACTGAACGTGACAAATCGGATCGAAATAGAAGGCATACAGGGATTCTTCGTAAAGACTGTAACAAAATTTGGCACCAGCGCCAAGGTTGATTGCCCTAAAGAATTCATCGGGAGAACCGTGTATTTAATAGTACTATGATCAACACTGCCAGGCTTCTCACTTCACTCAGTGCCCTTGAGCGATTCACCAACGATGCCCTCAAACTGAGACACCACTCCGGATACCTGGGAGGATTCCACTTCAACCGTGAATTATTGAGGGCAGCCGTGGCCAATACGTATCTCGAGACCGTGGGAACCAGATCGGATTCAATACATCTTGCAATTGAAAGGCATCCCGCCGGGGATACAATAACCGGTATAAGGGATTCACTCTTTTCAAGAATATCATCCCTGTCAAGGAAATCCATTTCCGGCAACACCGATCCAATAATGATAGCATTCGACTACACGCATGAGGATTTCTATGGCGATCGCGACACTTTGTGGATACATGGCTGGACTGGAGATCATGGCGTAACCGGGAAGTTCTCCTATCTCACTGCCAGCATTGTGAACAGGGACTTCAGGCTTCCCATAATATCCGTCCCTTCGCCAATGGGCAATGACATGCCATCGGAAA
Organism: Thermoplasmata archaeon; assembly: GCA_021816385.1. The sequence continues at coordinate 2,518 of JAKAYJ010000142.1, read as the reverse complement.
TATCTGCAATGCTTGTTTCTCTCAGACAGATATTCGGCCATATGGATCTCCTGCTGTTTGACAGAGGTTTCTACTCGAAGCACCTGATAATGAAACTGAATAACCTGGAAATAAACTACCTGATATTTGTCCCGAAGAATCCTCAGGTGAAGGAGGACCTGTTCTTCATGCACCAGACGGAGAAGAAGATCATGCTGCATGAATTCTCCCTGTACAGAGACGGCAAAAAGGTCAGCGATTCCTTCTATCTCGCATTCCTGAAGCAGATATTCGACCACAGGACTGAAGCGTACTATGACTGGTGCTTCACCACCAACATGCAGGACATTGATCTCGATCATGTCATCGCGAAATACATGTTCCGCTGGAGGATCGAGACCATGTTCAGGGTGCAGGACGAATGCCGCATAAAGACGAAAAGTAAAGATATCCGTGTCAGGTATTTCCTGTTCGCGTATGAGCAGCTGGTTGAATCAATCTGGTATCTTTTCTACTATGAGGAGGTGAGCTTCAAGAAATATCTCATGGAACTGAGCGAGGCATGCACAGTCATGGTGAATAACGTGGAGAGAAAGGAAAGAACCCGCAAACAGCCCTGAATAAAGACTGTGGGCGGACGGCCACTCTTTCCTTTCCTCGGGTATGAATAGCCAAAGCTGTCTACAAGATTATCTCAGTTCGGAGATACTGGGATTACAGACAAATTTTTGACAATGTCGGATATCATGAAAGTTCTCAACAATTAGAAATATATACTATGTTTTAATCTAAGCATAGAACAGGATCAAACTAACACAGGTGGAATTTTGCAAGATATTTTATGGCTTACATTTGAAGGGTTAGACAAACATGAAATCCTGACAGGTCTTGGTTTCGAAATCAATGACCACGGAACTTTGCTTTTGAATGGAGAATTTCTAAGATCTGCTAACGGTGAAAAGGTCACCGCAGATTCTGTAAAGGCGGTAGTTCCTGGTTCGTTGTCCGTATTTACTGATGTTTCTGAAATTGAAGAGCTTTTAGAGGAAGAGTAAAACAATTATGGTACTGCCCCCTTTCATATATTTGCTTGTTGATAAGCTTAAAACTGGTGGGAATTGGTTAAAAGCTTATTTAAAAGACAATGAAGGGGAAACCAAGGAAATATCCTCTGAAAATATTTCAAAAATTCAGAGTGTATCTTCTGGACGGGACACTAATATAAATAATTATTTCTTGAATATCGTTATTGATAAGGATTCCTCAAACTATTCAGGAGATCAGGTTGGAGAGATTTTAAAACAAGCTTCTAAGGACGTCTCGAGCCACTCTGGAATCGCAATAGGGTTTGACAGAGGAATGACCATAGCCAGACAGACGAAATTGGATCAGAGGCAAACAAATCACATTAAGCTTTTCAGAAATGCAGGATGGTCAAAGGACAAGATCATGTCTATACGAACTGCGTACAAAATAATTAATCTTGAGGATTCTGGCTCCTATGAGAAAGCAAATCAACTCATGGAATCAGCTTTCAACGGCACAAAGCGGGAACAGAACAGGAAGTTGTATAACCTCGCCAGATCGGGCTATCTTGAAGGATTTGCATTCAACATAATGATGTCTGCCGAAATGCATTCAGACAAGGCAATATCTAAGGTTCTTGATTATTTTCCAGAAGCAATATTTATGGATCTAGATTTTTCAGCAAATGATATGATAATGGAACTCGAGGAGAGGTTGAAAAATGGCATCCATAGGGTATCAGTTTTCGCAAGAGGACTGAAAAGGATAGAGGTAATGGAAATGGGATACAATAATTATATCGACTGGAAAACTTCCAAAGGTTATAAACCCAAAGAAAAAATACGTATATATGGCATAGACTCTAAAATAAAATACAAACTTGGCGACAGCGAAGCCCAAAGAATAGATCTGTCTCCCATGGATCTTGTTATAAAAGATTCTAGAGACTGAAACTTAATTCGTTTAACAATTGTAGTCTATCTTTATTAGGCCTTAAACAGGTTTCTAACATATCTCAATTCATTGAGATAGGATTAATAAACCACAACGCATCTTGACTTGAATGCAAATTGTAATGAGACTTCTCACTGCATCTTACCGTACATCTGATGTTACAATAGAGCTTTACGGGAAGACTCCGGATGGAAAATCGGTAACTGCACTATACTCAGGTTTCAAACCATATTTTGATATTGTTGATCCAACTGAATCATGCTTACTCAAATATAAAAATAACCCTGAATTTGTTAAAATGGAAGATAAGGTGCTCTGGGTTGACGGAGAAAACAAACCAGTAAAGAGAATAATCGTCAAATCTCCCTGGAAGGTTCCCGAGTTGAGACAGTTGTGTGGACCCGGAACAGTTGCAATGGCTGCCGATATACCGTTCCATCACAGATTCATTTACGACCTTGATCTCGGTTCATGTGTAATGATCGAAGGAGAAGAATCTCCTGAAGACAGGATGAAATACACCACTGACCTTATAATAAAAATTTCAAAAATAGAGAAT
>JAKAYJ010000141.1 GCA_021816385.1 Thermoplasmata archaeon | reverse complement strand
GGATGCGATGTAAATCCAGAAGTCACCTGATACAGATCTCGTAATGTAAAGAAGCCAGAGGCCAATTACGGACCCAAGAAACGATCCAGAACTGGAAAAGAGGTTGTAAATACCAATGTAGGTCCCTCTTGAATTATATCCGGCGATGTTTGTTATGATAGTCTGGGTTGTTGGTGAGAAAAAGTTTTCACCCACAGTCATAACAGCCATAACGAACAGGAAAATTGCAAAGCCAGAGAGGAATGAAAGCATTACGAAACCCGCCGCATATACCAGGCCACCCACTCCCCTCCAGAATATTGACGTGCGGCTTCTGTTCATCAATGTCAGGATGGGTATCTGCAGAAGCACCACAAGAAGCCCGTTAAGGGCATATATGTATCCAACCTCTATAACAGGGAGATTCTTCAAGTCAAATATGTATAAAACAAGAGTGGAACCCCTCTGCCTCAAGACAAAACCCATTGCAACGCCTATTAGGGTAAATGCCATGAACACTCTATTCCTGAAGGCATTTTTAATGATATTCTTCTCTACTGGTTTCCTTTCCTTAGTTTTCTTAGGTATTATGTATGTCTCTTGGACATTGACATAAAGGACAAAAATCTCAATTACAGTGGCAAAACCAGCAAGCATAAAAATGTACTGAAACCCATATGTTGAGAGAAATCCCCCAATTACTGGCCCTACAGCTGCACCGAGATTGGCCATTAGCCTGAGCGATGTGAAGCCAGTCAACCTGGTAGCTGATGATGTCAGGTCCGCAACAGATGCCTGTATTGCCGGGTACTGGATTGAATTGAATATTATAACAAGGTACCAGGAAATTACTAATGCAATTTCAGAAAGCTTTAGAGAGATAATTGCATAAATTACGAAATAGAAAAGAACAACCGGGATCGGAACTAGAACAAAGAAGAACCTCCTTCCAATGCGATCTGTCCATCTTCCCGCAAAGTACTGGACAAATGCCATAATTAGAACCGCAAAGCCCAGAAAAATACCAGTGTCAAGGAAAGAGGTCCCGTAAACCTCAACAAATATCAGGGGGAGAAAGAGGAATGATGACACCCTGCCCATGGCTCGAATGAACCTTGATAATGAAAGAAACCAGATTCTTCTGTCAAGGCCCCTGAAAGGAGAATTTTTGAACATTTTTACATTAACCTCATTTCACAGGTTAACCTTCGCCCCTATTATTGAATAAGTAATAATCTTTCTTAGATGGTTTATCTTCTAAAACGTTTGAAATAGGATGTTCAAATTTATGATATAATGACGAGAGTCAAATTTAATCAAGGGCTCTACATCGAACTCCCCCCGGGGTACAGGACAATTACCAAATCTGACATTAATTCGCCATTCAAGGCTCCCAGAGGTAAGATGAGGGAATATCCATTACAGTATTTCTATGAATGGTCAAAGGAACAGGACAATATTGTGATAATCAAGAAAAGCAGCGGAAAGGAAATTGAAGGGATCGCAGGTTTCAGAATAGAGAGAAACCAGAAGTACGGACGGGTACTCAATCTTGAAATGCTGTCAAGGAATTCGCTTGTTAGCTCTGGTGGAAACGTAGCTAGAGGCCTTGTGGATGTTGCGGTCAGATGGATAGCTCCACAGCTTCAGATTTCTGCTTTGCTTGTGGAGTCCATTGAAGATCTGAGGGAGTTCTATGGGGATATAGGGTTCCGGGAAACAGGCGAAAAGTTTTATGATGATTACTGGGGCGACATCTGTATTATGAAAATAGATGTAAACTGATATGAAGCCATCTCTAAGTTCCGACATCAATAATTTTTTCGATGGGGATTTAGAAAATTAATGAAAATCCGTAATATTGTTAAATAAAATAACCACATAAAAAAATTTAAATAACAAACATAATTGATATCTACTGATACTAATGGAAACATTAAATAAAGCTCCAGCTGAACTGACCTTAACGGAGGAAAGGAAAAATTTTCTGAAGATAATCCCATATTGCCTTCTTCTCTTTGCAGCGGGATTTGGCCAATATATTGTGGCTCCACTAATTCCACTTGTCGGCTCTACCTTTGGAGTTTCTGAAGCATCCGCCATTCTTCTGATCTCAGTTTATGGTTATGCTACAGCTATACTGGCATTACTGAGTGGGTGGACAACTCACCTGTTTTCAGTAAGGGGTTCTTTTCTTCTTGGTGGCGCACTAGCAGTAATTGGCCTTCTTGGAAGGGCATTCTCACCAGATTATTCTATATTCCTTGTATTCGATATAATCAGTGCTGCCGGCTTGCCATTCCTTTATGGCCCAATGGGCGCAGTTTCTGAGTCGATGTTCAAGAACAGGGCTAACCAGATCATTGGGATAACCACCGCCTCATTCTTTCTCGGATTGGCTGCAGGAGGTTTCCTGGGGCCTTACCTGATACCAGGGAATTCAATATTTTACGCAATGCTTACTCCTGCTCTTGTAGCTTTAATAGCATTTGCCCTCTATCTTCTGGTTCTCAAAGGGTATCCTGACTACTATGCTAAGAAGTCTGTGAAAGGGACATTTAAGGCAGGAATGCTCAAAAACTGGTACATCGCGTTTGCCTCAGCCGGAGTTGCAGTTATGTTTGGCACAGAGATAGCCACCATGCTTCTCCATTTCAAAGTAAGCAATGCCATTTCTTACGCTGGCATAATTGCAGGTCTTGCATATGTTGGTTCTGCAATAGGTTCCCTGACAATACCCCCCATATTCGGAAAAATTCAAAAGTTGAAGCTTGGCCTTGTAATCAGTGGAGTAATGGCACTTAGCATTGGTACCATCTCGGTTATATCCTTGACTTATTATCCCAATGTAATTGTTCTCGCCCTTACATATTTCTTTTTTGGTATGTTCGAAAATGCCCTTCTGGTAATGTCAATGGCATCCATGGTGAATTATGTCAGAGACCCTGGAAAAGCTGGTCTGGCAACATCCATGTTCACTGTTTTTGAATTCTTTGGTGTCGGGATAGTTCCACTTTTCCTTGGACCGGGTTTGCTGGCTTTTCCCAGAACTGCTGTAATACTAACAATTGCCCTTGTCGCCGGTGCCTTTGTTCTTTCATTCTTTGTAAGAACTCACAGACTTGAGAGCATGGAAGAAGCAGGTACGGCAGTTTAATTTATTGACTGAATAAATCATTTCAATTATAGTTATTTTTTTCTAACTAGTTACTAAACCCAGATCATTTTTCATTTTCCCTGAAGAACTATTGGAAAATATGGGCCCGACCGCATTTAGAAATAGGTTAGGGGAGGTCAAACAAGTTGAAATATTAAATAAAAAGCCTTATACGCCCAACTCTATTATACAAATAATGAGATTTACAGTTGTCTTGGAAAAAGATGAGGATGGGGTATACGTGGCCACAGTTCCAGCATTACCGGGGTGCATATCTGACGGTCAAACTGTAGAAGAAGCAATGTCAAACATAAAGGAGGCTATTCGTGGATTTATAGAGGACATGAAAGCGGACGGAGAAACTATTCCTCACGATATAGACATAATCGGAAATGTTGAACTGAATGCCTAAACTCCCCTCAGTCTCAGGTAAGGATGCAGTAAAAGCCCTTTCTAAGGTTGGATTTGAATTCAGGCGGCAGGCTGGTAGTCATATGATACTAAAGAGAGAGAAGGATGGAAAGAGAGTAGTGATTCCCAACCATGATGAATTGCCTAAAGGTACACTTAGAGCTATAATTAGGCAGTGCGACCTTACTGTTGAGGAGTTTGTCAATTTGCTATAAAACCCACTAATTTCAAAATCCACAACTCAAAGCAATTGGATTAAGGTTGGGAGATCGACTAAT
>JAKAYJ010000140.1 GCA_021816385.1 Thermoplasmata archaeon | reverse complement strand
CATCAAACGGAATGATCTATATGGCAAATTCATACAGTGTTCTTGTAATCAACTCCAGCAGCTCTGTAATTCCCCTTTACATGCAAACAGGCTTCAATGGGCCATATGGCGTAGCTTATGATAGCAGCAACGGACATGTCTATGTGGCAAATTCGGGCAGCAATACCATAGCAGTAGTCAACACTTCTACCAACAGGGTCACTCAGCAGATACCCATGGGACAAAATTCACAGCCACTTTTACTGCTCTACAACGCATATAACAAATATCTATACGCCTATGACCGCGGCACTGGAAACGTTTCAGTGGTTAATGCAACCTCCAATGAGATCGTTAAAAATATCACGGTGGGGAATATCGTAAGCGATCCCATTCATGCTGATTCATCCCTAATGACATTCAGCACGGAAAACGGCAATGTCTTCATTCTGAACCAGAACTCAGGAAATATAACGGAAATAAATGGAAGCGACAACAGGGTCATTATGAATGTTACATTGCAATATGCAGGACTTCCGACGGCAATTGCATTTATTCCTTCCACAGATTCATTGTATGTAGCAGGATTCCAGAATCATAACATTACTGTTCTGAATGCTTCCAACCTATCATTCGAAAGGAACATAACCCTTCCTGGAGCCTTTGTTACGAGTATGCTTTATGATTCTTCAAATGGGTACGCGTATGTTGGTGACCTGAATTCTGAGATATTCATTGTCAACGCTAAAAACAACAGTTATGTCACATCAATCCCGGTGGATTACGGGCCTTTTTCAATGGTACTGGTGACCGGGGGTAACACGGTCTTTGATTATAATGATCTTTCTGGAAGTATATCTGAGATATCTCAGCTCGAACCTGCAAAAACTCTGACAAATATTTCCACGCTGGCCATTTATGCAACAGCAGCGATCGCTGTTGTAATAGCCGCCGGAGCCGGGAGCTATGTGTATCTGAGAAAGAAACACTAATTACCAATCTTTTTTTCCATTTATTCCATTGAACGAATTATGCTTACTTTACCCACATTATATGAGTTCATTACTTCCATATTCTCCTAAGGAACTCAAGTTCAAAGCCAAGATGTTATTAATCATTACATGTCGATTAGATACTGAAGTTTTTACTTTTATAATTTTCAATGAACTCTTCTGAAGTTAAAACGTCAATATCGTCTTGATTTTTCAATTCGCTCTTCATGGAAATCAAATCCTTATCATAAGTAATAATGAAGTCAGCGCCGATGCTTCTGGCAATCGCAATAAGGTACCAATCGTTTCCGATCCTGTTAAGAATTTTCTGGTTGTGCTCCAAATCCTTCATAGGAACGTAACTAAGCCAGGCGTCAAGATTATCCATAAATTGCCTAAAATAAACAGGATCAATTCTACTTAGTTTCGGGTCGCTCTTAATTATTCTTCCAATTTCTCCCATCAGGGCGTCGCAGGTGTAAGATGTAACCCTGCCATCACTGATCAATTGTATAACCAATTTGCTTGCAGTTCCAGCTTTTCTGCCAAGAATTGCTCGAAAAAATACGTTAGAATCAGTTACAATTTTCATTTATAGGATGCCTAATTCTGTTGAATGCAATGTCTAAATCATCAATTGTAAGATCATTTTCCAGTGCAAACGAATCAAAGTAGCTGTATAGATTATCGAGTATCATAGCAGATTTAACAGTATATTTTTTATATTTTTCATACACATAATCTAAGAGTTTCTCCGAAGTTAATCTATTGTATCTTTCTTTGATTCTTGAAAGTGCTGTCTTGTGGGGTTGATCCAGACTGTTCCACAGTGCGTTGGCATCTTTGAAACCGTCTGGGGTAAGAACGAAACCGGCTGAATCATTTACAAGTCCAGATGCCACTAGTTCATTGAGATCGCTGTCCAGATCACGGGAAAATGGTCCATAATAATGAGGAATGAATTTATATCCTTCCACCTTTTGGAAAACTGTCTCCTTTAGGAGGAGAAACATTTCTTTCTGCAGATGAGTTTTGGACGGTATGCTCTCATTATCCCGCATTGTGGACCCCCTAGCATAAATAAGCAATTTAAGAAGATCCAATTTCTGCATACCTATGCATATAATCAACCTTTATAAGAACTTCTTCACAATCCCTGCTCCGGAAGAGACGGTTAAACAAGTTCCAGATAACGCTGAAAATAAATCTTGGCATTATTAAAATAAGCATATGGGTCTACAAACATAGTATAGTTTTGAGTGTCGGTAAAATTTTCTCGTGTTCCTGTCACTGTAATATCATTCAGGATATCCACCTGGTGAATTTCACCATATTAATATTGAATCCACAGGAAAGCTTGAGAGACTCTGAAAAATATCCAATAAGCTGGTATCACGCAAAGAACTCTTCCAGGTCTTTCAGCATTCTCACTTTCCTTGTTTCTGGAATTTTTTCAACATAGCCGGATTTCACCAGTGTTCTGAAGACGGAAGCGCCGAGGGCTCCCCCAAGGTGATAACTTCTTACTGTCCAGTCCATGCAGCCATATGCAAATTTCCTCCTGCTGTTTTTCCTGATGGGAATCTCAACGTTTCTGGATAGCAGTTCCACACGTCCTTTTTCCGTCAATGATATTTCCTTATTGTCTGTGCCATGGATCAGCCATCCTTCCGCGATACATCTTCGCAGGAAGTCCACTCCCTTTATGCCAGCCAGATGGTCGTAGCATGTTCGTGCATAATGTACCTCCACCATGGCCCTTGAAAGAACACGTGTTGTTTTGGGTCCTGCAGTTTCCTTTGAATTGAGTACGGAATCAAGCCACCCCACAATATCCTCGAGATATTCAGGGGAAAGTCTGTAGAACTTTTCTCTTCCTATCTTTATGGAATCAACGAGTCCCGATGCCTGGAGAACTGACAGACCATTGGAAACTCTAGGTTGAGCATAATTCAGGCCTGCCACAATCTGGTTAACTGAAGCGGGTTCTCGGGAAAGAAATTCAACAATGCTGATTCTCAGGGTACTGGAAAGCGCCAGGAAAATTTCTTCTTTTTTCAATTATGATGGGATGATGGCAGTCCAGTATAAAAATACATCAACATATTTCAATATGCACATATATGACAATAAACCTATAGGAATCAATTATCTGCTAGTATGGCAACAGATAAGGAATCTGGGATAGCATGGAATCAGAAAAATGCAGATAGTAACCATGACAGAACTTATGAGACCAGTTACGAGCATGACATAGAAAGAATCAACCCTAAAATACTGTATTTTGGCACTCCAGTAGTACTGATCTCAACAGTGGACAGTGAAGGCAACGTCAATCTTTCTCCAATGTCATCGGCATGGGCACTTGGAAACTCCGTTGTGCTTGGGCTCTCAACGCTGGGAAAAACCCTTGAGAACCTCCGGAACACCAGAGAGTGCACTCTGAACTTCCCTGATGGTACAATGTGGAGGAATGTGGAGAAACTGGCGCCTCTCACTGGAAAGGATCCTGTGCCTGAAAAGAAATCAAGTGTTTTCAGGTACGAACCCCATAAGTTCTCTGCCTCCGGCTTGACACCTGTAATGTCCGAAAATGTGGCGCCGCCAAGGGTACTTGAATGCCAGCTGCAGATGGAGTGCTCAGTGAGCAACATTTATGATCTGAGGGAGGACAATTCCGCCTTTGCCGCAATCGTGGAAGTCAGAGCTATAGCTGTGTATGCGCACAGGGACATAATTCTGGACGGAAGCCATGTTAACCCATCACTGTGGAAACCTCTCATCTATTCTTTCCGCCACTACTTTACACTTGGAACTGAACTTGGCAAGAGCTTCAGGTCGGAAACATAGACACCA
>JAKAYJ010000139.1:1035-3869 GCA_021816385.1 Thermoplasmata archaeon | reverse complement strand
ATTTCCGGGGCCTGAATCATAGTTGACAATAGTGAGATGTATGAGCATGTTGGAGGGCAGATATATCTGTGCAGATGATGTCAGCTGTCCGTTCTCAAGCACGAAATAGGCTGGCTGGTTATGGTTTACAGACGTAAGATAATTATTTGTTGTGATCACCAGAGTGATGTTGTATGAATTTGCAGAGGATGTTGCATTCTGAGCTGGTGCATGTGAAACTGATCCGGTCATGTACATCCCTGCACCGAATACAATTATTATTCCAATGATTGTTGTGTAAAATATAGTTTCAAGTTTTTCCAATTATTTCACCTTAATTTAGTATAGTGAGAATATATTTGAGAAGTATACCTGACATGTCAGGCAATCATGAGAAAAAATTCAGGAAGTTCTTTGTTTGTATATTTCCTGAGAAGCCTTGTAAACGGACTCATCACTTCCGTATCTATTCTTCCATCCATGGGAAAGCATTCTATCTATGGAGAGCTGGGCAATCTTTATGTCTCCTTTCCATCCTCTCCCCTCAAAGCCACCGGTGAAGTTATATTTCACATTGTCGAGTCCCATGGTTTCGCACACAATGTCCGCAATTCTCCTGACACTGGTTCTTGCGGCGTTTCCAAGATTCACTACCTCCCCTTCTCTGGTCTTTTCATAGATCAGGATCATTGCACCAATGCAGTCATCCACATGCATGTACGATTTTTCCTGTGTTCCGTCTCCCAGTATCTCCAGTTCTTTGTTGTTCTTCTTCAGTTTTCCAAGGAAGTCATGTATCACTCCATGGGTGGAATTCCTTCCCACTATGTTTGCGAACCTGTATATGACAGGCCTGATGCCGTAGTAATGGTAGTAGGACCATATGAAACCCTCATTGGCCAGTTTTGATGCACCGTATGTTGATATGGGCAGGCAGGGGCCATAGTTCTCCGGTGTGGGTATGAATGAAGCCTCGCCATACACTGTAGATGATGATGAGAACATGAGTTCAGGGATCTTCTTTCTTTTCATGAATTCAAGCACATTGTATGTCCCCTTCACATTGATATCCATATCCTTTCCTGTATATTCCGATCCTGTTCTCACATCCGAGTTTGCAGCAAGATGTATAACCAGATCAAAATTTTCTTGCAGTTTATCGAATGTTTTTTCATTCGTGATGTCACCTTTCAGGATAGTGACAGAATCCTTTCCTGTCAGGGTTTTGATATTCCCCTGATTTCCCTCAGAAAAATCGTCAAGAATTGTTATGCTATTCCTATCAAAAAGAAGCTGTGCCATGTTGGAGCCTATGAAACCTGCCCCACCGGTTATAAGAATGTTTTTTCCAGAGATCATAAGGGCTGAGTCCCAACCAATATATTAATACTTGACACGTTGATTATATAAAAGGAATCAGGTCATTCCAGTATCAATCGTTTCCACTGATGTCCTGCTGCTCTGTATTCTGCTCTTTCCGGTCTCATCCTCAATAGTCAGGGTGAATGGCAGTATATTCACATTTCTTATGTTCTCAATGGATTCCTCTGCCCTCTCCATCTCCTCAGGTGTTTTTTCAGTATCCCTCAGGACTATTTCCATCCTGCCTGCAATATCATCCAGTATGCCTTCAATAGTAGTGATATTTCCTGTGGACATTTCACCGGGTTCTATCTCTGCACCTATTTCCGGAATAACTATCTTCGCAGAAGGTGACCTGTACACTGTGATCCTGAGATCATCCCTGTTCCTCACTAAAACGCTCAATCTTAGGGGCCTGCCGGATTCCATTGGGATAACATCATTCTTCTTGAAAAGGCACTTCTTGCAGAAATAGGACTGGACAAGAACCTTTCTCTCAAAGGCTATGTCCGTAATCATCTGTATGTAGAACAGTTTTGAATTGCATGCAGGGCATTTTATCTCCGTCTTCTCTTCCACAGGCGCATCAGGATTTTCTGACATACTGTTCCATCCATTCCCTGAGGGCCCCATGGATTATGACATTTCTGGACTTAAGCTGAGACACATCTTCAGAGCCTGTGAGAAGCATTGCAGTCTTCAGTTCCCTTATTATGGTTCTTATGTTCTTTTCCAGTACTTCATATGAGTTGTCTGCACCATCCAGTATTGTTCTTGCGAATCCTCCAGCATCTGCGCCCATGGCTATGGCTCTTGCAAGATCCAGTCCACTTCTCAATCCGCCACTTCCAACGGTGTACGTTTTTCCAGAACCAAGAGACACAGACACAGGGGAAGGAACGCCCCAGTTCCAGAAGGTCTTTCCTGCTCTGGTTTTTTCCATGTCTCCAGTGTTCTCTGCCCTGTAGTATTCAATGGCTGCAAAGCTTGTCCCCCCAAGTCCGCCAACATCAATTGCCCTGACACCGCAGTCCACAAGCTCGTCTATGTCTTCTCTGGAGAAACCCGCTCCGGTCTCCTTTGCTATTATGGGATAGCTTGAGCAGAGTTCTTTGACTCTTTTCATTACGCCCTTTGCATTCCTGTCACCCTCAGGCTGTATGAGCTCCTGGAGGAAGTTGAAATGTACTATGAGGAATTTTGCATCTATAAGTTCCAAAAGATAATCTATGTCCTTTTCTCCCAGAGCCTTCTTTTCCTGCTGTATGAGCTGGGGGGCCCCTATGTTTGCAAGCTTTACTGGTATCTTGTAATTGTTTATGACAGAGTATGTGTGGGCCAGTTCCTTCCTCTCCACCGCCGCCCTCATGCTTCCAAGACCCATAGGGATATTGAATTTCTCCGCAGCCCTTGCAAGGTTCTCATTAATCCTCTTTGCAAGCTCTGTTCCTCCGGTCATTGAGGAAATAATCATGGGGTAGTCAATCCTGTTG
>JAKAYJ010000139.1:0-1025 GCA_021816385.1 Thermoplasmata archaeon | reverse complement strand
ATGTCATCCCAGAAATTATGCTGGGCATTTACCTCTTTTCCCTCTGCTATCCTTATATGCTCTTCCTTCCTGTTTTCTATCATTAAAATTCAGTCCCCATAAAATTTTCACTTCCTACATCTCTCATTCTCTCAGGGTAATTTCCATTTATAAGATATGTCTTTATTCCAAGTGCCCTGCACTGGAGCATGGACCTGAATTTCCTGTCCATGCCTCCAGTGACATCATTTTTCACTGTGCTGAAATTGAGCTCATGCTTCTCATACTTACTTATGAGTTGGGCATTTCTGTATTTTTTCGGGTCTCTGTCAAACACACCATCCACGTCCGAGAGGAATATGGCTTTTTCAGGTTTTGCCAACCTGCATGCTTCAATCATGAGATCATCCCCGGAGATTATTCCTCCATATTTCCCATCAGTGTAGAAATCACCGTATATTACGGGGACGAAGCCAGACTTCACTGTTCTTGTTACGGGAGAATAATCCATGATATCGCCATTAAACAATGTGAATGGCGAGATTCCCACGGCCCTAATTCCATGCCTGATCATTATGGAAACGATCCTGTTGTTCAGTTCGGCCATGTCATTCTTCACAAGGGCCCCTCCTATTGCATTTCTTTCCGTGAGGGGGCCCGGGAGATCGTATTTCCTGCTTGCAATATGGCCAAATGAGCCGCCTCCATGAACTATTATTGCAGGCTTCTCGCCTGATATTACAGAGATTATTTTCTCTGCAGCATATCGCCTAAATGCCCTGTATCTACGTTTGTCTGTTATGAGACTTCCTCCAATCTTCACAACAATCATTTATTAAGTAATGATGAAGCGTTTAATTATTTTTGTATATGAAGCATTGCCAAAGTTCCCTTATTGAAAGATTAAATAATGGATATTGAATCAGCATCAAGCGAGGGCCGGTAGATCAGCGGTAGATCGCCTGCTTTGCAAGCAGGAGGCCTCGGGTTCAAATCCCGACCGGTCCATTTAATCTATTAATCGAATACTTTTTATCTCGGCACTC
>JAKAYJ010000138.1 GCA_021816385.1 Thermoplasmata archaeon | reverse complement strand
TCCGATCTATGGTCGTTAGGAATTGATTATAGGGTATAAACATTTATATTGGAAATTCGATTATTTTTTAGCAATTATTAATTTGCGGACGCAGAATTATGGCACATCATGAGTATTGCTAGCAAGTGTTATATAATGGTGAAAGTATTTTACTCATTCAGGAAATTATCCTATTTTTTATTTGCAATAATCATGTTTGAACAAAATTACGAATTACAAGTAAACAGGAAAAATGAGTGGAAGGGGCGTAATAAGTTGAATCAAGTCTACTGAACGGAACTTTAAAAATATTGATAAAATTTGTTTGAAGACTTTCCTTTTGAAAAATCATGTAAGAAGTCCTTTCACTCTGGTGAAACATCATTTTAATAGAATATTCCCTGGTTCACACGCATAATTTTTTCATTAAGACCCAATTACTACCCCGGGAAACAATAGTTTCAGGATATTCTCCATTATTAACGAATGATTTTGTTTAGTTCTTTTTTACAAGAAATGTTTTCATGCCATGCATGTTGGCATTATTTCTCCATTCAGGTTCTGCGCTTAACCTCGCATCTGAAAGATTATCCATAAGTATGTCAAAAGCAACCTCAGCTTCCAGTCTTGCAAGCTGCGACCCTATGCAGAAGTGTATACCTTTGCTGAAAGAAAGATGTTTGTTATCCTTTCTTGTAATATCCAGGGTATCGGGATTTTCAAAAACTTCCGGATCACGGTTTGCTGAACCTATCACAGCAGAAATTTTTGTACCTTCCTTTATTTCCACACCGGAAATTACGGTAGACTTATAGACAGCTCTGGCAGTTTGCTGCACCGGTGGATCATATCTCAGGAACTCCTCAACTGCGCTCTTAAGGAGTGATCTGTCTTCCCTTAACATATCCATCTGATCTCTGTTTCTCAGAAGGGCAAGAAAGCCATTTCCTATGAGATTTGTAGTGGTTTCATGACCTGCAACGAGAAGAAGTGTTGAAGTGGCTATGAGTTCCCTGTGAGTCAGTTTCTCGCCGGAATCCTCAGCAGCAATGAGATCAGAGAGTAAATCATCTTCGTGCGACTTCTTTTTCTCATCTATCAGGCTTGATATGTATAATGATAGATTTTCATCAGCAACTCTTGCCTCTTCATATTCTTCCCTTGTTCTTGTGCTGTCAAGTGACAGTGCTGCGGAATCGGACCATTTTTTGAATTTTTCCATATCCCTATTTGGAACACCCAGTATCTTTGCGATAGTGTAAGCTGGAATTGGTCCGGCAAATCCGGACATTATATCAAAATCTCTCCCTTCCCGCACTCTTTTGATTAGATCCTCAGCCAGTGATCTTATGAATGGTCTCATCTTTTCTATGTTCTTTGGAACGAATGCCTTGGCAACTAGATTCCTGAGCCGTGTGTGATCAGGAGGATCAAGGAAAAGCATGTTTCTCCTTGGGTTTCTCGGATCATAATGTTGCAGATCATCAACGTTTGAATTTGTCATTTCCTCGTAGGTTCTTTTAAACTTTTTTCCGTAGTCGAGATCAGAGAGAACAGAAGAACAGTCCTTGTATGAGAGAATCCAGTAATACCTTTCATTCCGGAGATAAATCAAAGGATTGATGTTTCTCAGTTCCCTATATATAGGATATGGATTGGATATGAACTCCATCGATCTGAATATCTCTGCGTCAAAGTCTTCTGCTTTGTCCATTGAAATGCATGAGCATGATATTTATTTATTTTACGTTTCTTGCATTGCCACTTGAGCTGCGCCTTCTTCAAATGCATTTCCACTTGGTGGAATTATTGCTAGGAAATTCCACTCGCTGTTTTCCTAAAAATTTACTTGCGACATTTCAAAAATACATATGGAAAATAGTTTATTTACATTACTGATTCCCCAGAATAGATAATGCCTTATGGATAAGATGAAAATATGCCCGATGATAACACCATTCCATAACAACAAGGTAGATTATGAGAAAATGCATTTTTTCGGCGAGTTGATCCTGTCAAAGGGCATCGATCTGCTGTTTCTCTGTGGCACCACAGGCCTTGGACCCACACTATCCCATGAAGAGAAGATGAAGATCATGGAGGTCTTTTCAGATATTTCAAGCAAGGTCATAATGCAGATCGGAAGCCTTAACACATCAGAAGTTGTTGAATTGGCAAAGAAGGCAAAGTCACTGAATTTCAGGGCGATTGCCCTGCTTCCGCCCTATTATTACTTCGACGTTCCTGAATCATGGTTAATAAGATATTTTCTTGATGTGTCCAGAATTTATGACACGATCGTTTATAACTTTCCAAAGACGACAAATAATCCAATATCCACAAAAATCGTGAAGGAAGTTAACGCCAAGGGGGGAAGAATTATCGGAATAAAAGAAACCTTACCGGATATTTCACATATGATCAACTTCATATGGGAGATGGGTGATGATTTTCTTGTATTGTCTGGACCAGATGATCTGATCATACCAGCTTTGAGATCCGGATTGGACGGTATAATAGGCAGTTCTTCCAATTACCTCACAGATATCTTCGTGAGAATCATCCGTAACTATGAGAAAATAGAAGCAGAAAATTTACAGAAAATCATATCCTCCTGCCTTGTAGAGGTAAAAAAGTATGGCCAGTGGTCTGCAAACTATACCGCCATAAGACATTTTCATGGCTTGGATGTGGGGCAGCCCAGACCACCTTTGCTCCCTCTTGAGCCTGAACAGGAAAGAGAACTAGTAACATCACTCCATAATATTACTACGGCACTAAAGAACTGAAAATAACCACGAGTATTACAGTAAAGATCTGGAAATGCCGTGAGGGAATATATATGAAAGACCAGTATAAACCGGCTTCCGTAATTAATTGATAAAGTTGTGACAATAAATATAGTTAGATTGCACTAACTATTAAATAATTAATTGTAATATCACTCTGACTTATATGAATGGTCCAAAAATCGAAACAAATGATATCAAAAACATAAGAGACGGCTGGAAATCCATTGTAGGAAAAATGATGGCCATCCAGAGCTTTTATCTTAGAAGTCTAAACATATCAAGACCAGCATTCTTCATTCTTCACCATCTTGAATCACAGGGTTCCGAATCACTTGTAAGGCTATCGCATTTAATTCAGGTCTCTAAGTCGACCATAACCAGTATAAGCGATAACCTTGAAAGGGGCAATCTAGTTAGAAGGATAAAGAACGAGAAGGACAGAAGGAGCTATTATCTTGCAATAGAACCAAAAGGAAAGGAACTTTTGAGAAAGATATCAGATCTTTATGATGACCTAATAAAGGCACTCATAGAGAATCTCGGTGAAAGAGAGCTTGAAATCCTAGAAAAAGCCATGATCATCATGAAGGAAAATCTTGAAAGAATGGAAATGGAACTAACCG
Source organism: Thermoplasmata archaeon (assembly GCA_021816385.1). The sequence goes on along the minus strand of JAKAYJ010000138.1, from coordinate 476 downwards.
AGGAGGAATGAACTTGGAAACTCAATCAAATGAAGAATATGACAAAAAATACACATCTCTTATAATGATGATTCTTGCGATGCTGATTCTCGTTGTCATGTACATTGAGGGTATGCTCACTCCCTCACTCCCATCAATAGCAAAGGATTTCGGTGTAAGTATTTCACAGGTCAGCCTTGTGTTATCTGTATACCTGGTGACAGGGGTTGCACTAAGCCCCATAGTGGGGAAGCTCGGAGACATATACGGAAAGAAGAGAATGCTGGTCATTGTGCTTCTTGTTTATGCGTTTGCGGTGTTGTCTACAGGATTCTCTCCTAACTTCGGATACATGCTCGCATCAAGGGGGATTCAGGGAATCGGCCTGACAGTTATGCCTCTGGGCATGAGTCTTGTGAGGGAGGAGTTTCCCAGAAGGCTTGTCCCAAAGGCCCAGGCTCTGTTGAGCGCAATGTTTGGTGCCGGATTTGCCATCA
>JAKAYJ010000137.1 GCA_021816385.1 Thermoplasmata archaeon | reverse complement strand
AAATGAGTCATGAAATATTTAACTAAATGTTAATTAATTATAATTCCATCCTAAGATATGATAAGCGACGATCTGTTTTACATATCAATATTACTTGTTGCAATTGTTTTCTTCTTTTTCGGTGCCTGGTTCTACAGGCTAGTATTATGGTATCCCAGAGGTGGAAGGGCAGTTACTGGCACTAAGAGCATGATTGGCAAGATTGGTCAGGTAGTTAGAGATAACGGTACAAACATGGTTGTAAGGGTTGATGGGCAGAACTGGAATGCAAAGTATGTAGGAGAACAGCGACCTGAAGTTGGTGACAGGGTAAGCATTAAGGATGTGAATGGACTCAACCTTCTTGTGGAGGAGATAAAGGATGGGAATTGATTGTTCCCAGCTGGGCAGGGCACTAATAATAAGAAGGGATGGAACAAGGAAACTGCTTTCTCTGGAAGATACGATCCGGCTGTGCGAGGAATCTCTGAATTCTGGTAAGGCGTTTCATGAAATTCTGAAGAAAAGTGAGCCAAATCTTAAGGTTATAAGATTCATTCAGGACGGAAACGATGAAGATAGTACTGAATAATGGATCATTAAAGGCTGATATTGACAGTGAAGGATGCTTTATTGAAGGTGTCGAGTTCAGGGAAAATGAGATCATAAAGAGGACACAGGATGGGCACAAGACCCACGGTGGGTGTTCACCCCTATTTCCATATGCGAACAGGATAAAGGGTGGATCATATGAATGGCTTGGTAAATCATACGGGTTCAAGACAGGCCAGGATGGAAATTCCATTCACGGATTTGCAAAGGATCGCCAGTGGGACATAATGGATCAGAAGGAAGATTCTATTCAAATGAAACTTGACCTCAGGGATGAATCCTATCCATTTGATGTGGAAGTTACAGTGGATATTGAAATAAGTCATGATGGCTTCAGGGAGAATGCCAGGTTTGTTAACAGGGATCATATACCGGTCCCATTGAGTCCTGGCTTCCACCCTTATTTTGTAACAGGATCAAACTGGGAAATTTTCCTGAAATCAAGACCACTGAAATCGCTGAAGATAGATCAGTACTTTCCATCAGGGAATTATTCAGAATTCTACCGACATTTTTACAAAAAAGATTCACATGTTTTCGATGACTGCTTCAGGTATTCTGGAAATATACAGTTGAAGGGGGATTATTTTGCCTACAGTATAGAAAGAACGAACTCTGAATTCTTCATGGTTTATGATGGTGTATTCAGCGATTCAAGGTCTGTCGCCATAGAACCAATGGCATCTGAAGTTAATTCGTTCCAGACGGGGAATGGGCTTAAAGTATTGAAGCCAGATGAGGTTTGGGACTTTGGATATTCGGTCACAATCTCCTCCCTTTAGATTCTTATCACTTCGTCCTGAAATGCTTCACCATAATCCCGAATGCCTCTCCAAGGATTATTCCTGCCAGGAAGGTAAATGTGATTGTGATTACCGGGTCCACAAACGTTGGGAAGTGCGGCTCGTATAGATACGAATACCACTTTACAAGGAAAAGGAATGACCATGCTATGGCAACGCCCGCTGATGACTGGTATATTTCATTTCCCTTCCTTCTTGTTATCTGTGAGAGATCACCTATTATGAAGCCGAGGATAAAACCTAGCAGGTATATTACCATGGAAAATTCGAACTCGAGAAATGTCAGTGTTATGGATGAATACAGGGTCAGTAGTAGATAGATCAGGGGATAAATAACAATCTTCCTTGAATAAGTCTTCCCAACCTTGGCCCTGACTGCCCTCATAACCATAAGAAATATGGTGAAAATAAGGAAAACATAGAACTGTATTTTGAAGCCTCTGATTATACTGATGATACTTTCCTCACTCAACGCAAACATATTTATTTATATCCTCCAGAAAATATTGAATCCTGTAACCTGAAATTGGATTTATACTATTTCATTCCTGTTCATATCGTTGGATGATGAATGGCCCGAATAATCATTATAATCCCAATTCATTAATAGAACTTTGCAATAACGAATCATGGATATGGGAAAAGTATTTCTTTTTGCCCTTTTAGGGGGAGTTATGGGTGCAGTTCTTGGTATAGTTGCTGCCCTCCTTGTGTCAGGAAATAATTTCAGGGTAATGTTTCTGATGACATTCACGGAAATTGGGGTTATAGTTGGTCTCCTTGGAGGAGCAAAAATAGAAGACACTAAATCGGTGAACTAGAAGATCAGATCTTTCAGGACCGGTTTTTCCTTTTCTATATTTACCGTAATTTTTTCCGAATCTTCCTTTCCATCAATTTCTACAGTTCCATTTATTGATTTGAATTTATGCCATTTGTTCCCGAAGTATATTTCCCTATCAACATCTCCAAAATAGTAGATTTTTTGTCCCACAATTATGACAGAATTATTCTTCTGGTAAAGAGGCAAATCTCCACCTGATCTTACTCTCCTGCTTCCACTGTATATATCAGATGATTCATAATCATACCACCTTCCTTCTGGGAGGTACAGTTCCCTATTCTCCTGTGACTGAACAAGAATGGGCGCAAGTAAAAGCTCCTCACCGACCATATATTCATCATCAATCGTGAATATGCCTTCCTCTTTAGGATAATTGAAGGCAAGTGGCCTTATTACCGGCCTGCCATACTTTTCAGCCTCAATGCATTTCCAGTAGAGATATGGCACAAAATTATGCCTCATGTTAAGCAATTCACCGAAACGTTTCCTGTAATAACTGTCAAAAACATACAGCTCCTGATCGTTTCCCATTTTGACCTTGTGATTCCTGTATACCGGGAAGAAGAGGGCCATCTGGTAAAATCTCAGGATCAGTTCTGGGCTTGAATATCCTGAAAAACCCCCAAGATCGCATCCCACATATGGAACTCCAGATATGCTCAATGAAGTCAGGATAGGTATCTGGAGACCCATGTTCTCAAATGTTGATAACCCGTCACCACTCCATATGGCCGCATATTTCTGTATACCTGCAAATCCGGACCTGGATAAGATGAAGCTTTCTCCAGGCTTCATTGCCTTATACGTATATTCTGCCTCCTTCAGTGCATATGCATTATGTACCTCTGAATGCTTTACCATCTTTCCATTCACTTCATGAACAGCGTCAAGGTCTATGGTTCTTGATTCCACATTGTGCACTGAGGGATCGTTCATGTCAAGCCAGATGCCATCATAACCCTTTGAGAGAAAATTTGACATCTCCCTGAACCAGAAATCCCCACCCTCTTTCTTGAAGAAATCTGGAAATACACATTTTCCCGGCCAAACGTCTCCTGTATATATTTCACCCTTTGAAGTTTCTATATATGAACCCAGGCCCCTCCTGAATATTTCACTTTTCTGGTCTGCCTTCAGACCCGGATCGATTATGGGAATTACCCTTACATTCTTCCTGTGAAGCTTTTCTATCATTCCCTTCATATCAGGAAATTTACTTGTATCTTCCGTGAAGATCCTGTATTCATCCATGTAATCTATATCCAGATAAACTGAACCAACTGCGTGAGGACCGAATGCCTTCTGATAATTTTCAACCACTTCTTCCACTCTGTCCTGAGGGTAATAGGAATACTTAGATATCTGATGTTCAAGAGCCCATTCAGGGATATGAAATGGTTTTCCAGTCAGTTCTGTGTATTTCTGCAACACAGCTTCTGGTGTTTCACCATTGATAATATAAAATGAAAAATTTTCTGACCTTACATCGATCATTATGTTGGTATAGTCATTCACCCCAAAATCAAAGTTGATTTCACCAGTGTAGTTGATGAAGTACCCAGTGGTTTCTGAAATTCCTGTTTTCATGAAGAATGGTATTGATACGTAAAGAGGATCATAGCCCACGTAATAGTTGTAACGGTGAT
>JAKAYJ010000136.1 GCA_021816385.1 Thermoplasmata archaeon | reverse complement strand
GCGTTATGATTATGGGTAACTTTGAAGGGACTATATACTACACACAGACTAACATAAGCAGGAATGGAGTTGCAACATTTCCGGCCTACTATTTTGGTTCGTATGATCTGGTAGTATATGCACCAGGGTTCCAGTATTCAACAGTTTCCATATCCATAAAGAATGAAAGTGGCCAGGCGGTTACACCGGATATTTCATTGAAACCTCTTCCAGGACAGTTTTTTGAAATTAGTGGATTTACTTTTAATCTTGTGAATCAGCAGAAATTGCTGTATCCAGATATTACTATGTATGAAAATGGGCTGCTTGTAAACAGCAGCATAGAACAGTCTTCAGTAGGATCATTCAAATTTTATTATTTCATAGACACCCACCAGAATTATGAAATAAATCTAACTGTTAATGTAACGCAGGCTGGATTCTACAACAGCAGTAAATCATTTGGAATTAAGTCCCAGTCCGGACAGAAAAATCTAACCTCAAACCAGATTGGTTCCAGGCCACTTCAGGCCATAGGAAAAGGTTTTACAGAATCATTCTTAAGGGTTCCTGGATATAATAAGACTCATCTGGAGGGCATACTACATAGGTCTGTCTCTTCTAATATTTATAATAAGGGCCATCAGGTCATAAATGTTAAAGTGAGTAATTTTACCAGAAATAAAGGCAATGAATTCATTCTTTATTCGTATATAAACGGAATTGTATACTCCAAGAAAGTGTACATCAATAATACCATGACGCCTTCATTCAGTGTCAACACTTCCTTCTCTCTTTCAATGAACATCTCAGTCATTGGCCAGTATTATAAAACTTTAAACAACCAGGTTTTAGATGGAACCGGAGTAACCGTAAATGCATTCATGGATTATAGGAAGACAAGCAATGTGAATATAAGCTTAATCAACATGCTAAATTACACAGTTAACAGGAACTTTGGAAAGAAATACGGTCGGGAATTCAATGAGCAACTGCCAGTTTCAAATCTTTACCTGAATAACTCCACATCCTCCATAGGACTGATCAAAACCAGGATAAGCGAACAATTCAATGGTACATTTGTAACCTATGGCCTTCCATATGGTTCATATAATTTCACATACAAGGGGACGGATTACGTGTCTGCAAGACTAAGCTTTACCCATGAGAACAGCACCGGGCAATTCAGGCACCTGAACGTTTCTACTTACGGGCTGGTTATACCGGTAGAAAGTAAAGTTAAACTTTCATACAACCTCACTGAACCAGTGTTTCACAATTATATTGTGATGCAAGGTAGTTATATTCCTGACAGCAACGGGACAGGATTATACCTTTATGTAATAAAGAACAAGACTGGAATTAACATGGATTACCACATAAGTGTGGAGGGGAGCAACTTCAAGAGCAATAACTTCTCTCTTAATTTCAGGACACCATACAATATCCAGTACATAAACGTAACAAACACAATGGAGAAAACAGTTTTCAATGAAACTGGGAGCAGGCTTGCAAATAAAACCTATCTCTGGAATAATTCTGTATATCTGGGGAGTATTTCAGGAATAATAAAGAACGTGACAGTAAAGTTGAAGAACCAGACAGATTATTACATGCAGGACTATTCCAGACTGGAAATCGACGGGAAAAATGTGAGCATTCTGTCCAGGAGGAATTATGCCTTCGATAATCTTAGTTATTCATATAATGGCGGGGCAAAACTTGGTGTTGATATTTATCTAGGAGGCTCAACATACTCCTTTTATACATATTTCTATGTATACTTTGGCGTATTGAACGTTAATTACGCGAACATGAATGGAGAGGAATAATTTATGGAAAAACAAAGCAGTGATCAGGAAGCAATAAAACAGATACAGGACATACTGAATGGTGAAAGTGGGGAGAGGAAGAAGAGAGGCTTTTTCAACAGGAAGAAGAAGGTTGTGAGGGAAGAGACACAGATCAGGGTAAAGACAATACTCGACATCCCACCACTTGTCAATGCAAGGAGAAATGTTGGAAACAAAGAAATCCTCAAGGCCGCCATTGAGGCAAAGAGAGATGTGCAGAAGGATATTGAAAGGTATTTCAATATAAACCTTGGTGGGAATCTCCCGAATATGGAAAGGATTTATAAGGTTCTGAAGGAGTCTAACAAGGACCTGACTGAGGAAATAATCGTAGATCCAGTATCGCTTGCACTTGGTACTTCACTGATAGGCACGAAGAGTACCGGAGATACACAGATGAGGGAGATGGCTTTAAAGAAATACGCATCATTCCTAATGGACATATATCTTCCAGCAGCCTATTCACAGGATAATGAAATCGATGGTGACAGGATCATCTCTGAAGTAACAGATATCTACAATTACATGGACATAAAGAAACTTTATTTCGTGGATGAGTAAATAGATGTCAGTAGGCGTTTTACCATTTTCTTCAATATCCCTGAATATTCCGTCATTTTCATTCACAGAACTTCTTTATGAGCTGGAAACAGATCCAATGTTATTTTTCGTATTTCTTGTACCAGTTCTGATGGTTGTCGTATATTTCATCATTCTAAAAATAAATGCACTAAGAAGGAAGGTAGATTCCGAACCTACCTTCATACAGGAAAAGGAAACTTTTAAATTGCCGGAAGATTACATAAATGAGGAGATGTTGTACGTGCAGGGTAGGGATTATGATCATTTTGAGGCTAACCTCGAAGACAGTTCCAGGAAGATCAAGGCATTATCAAAATACCTGACAAGAAAAGCCAGGAAATACCGTAGAATGAAATACCGCATAACATATACTGCAAGCGAGAGGACGAAGAAGAAACTTGCAGAAAAAATGCAAAAGGAGTTCAAGGAGATCATGAGTGTGTATGCAACCATCCAGAAGGTAACCATAGATCTCGATCTGAGCAGAATAAAGGAGGAATAAATATATGGCTGAATTAACGCAGGGAGACCTTACAAAGGTCAGGAACTCAATAGAATTGATAGGAAACGAAATAGAATCCAAGGTTGTTGGTTCTAAGGAAATAGTGAAATTCATGTTTATTTCGCTGATTAGCAATAATCATATATTAATGGAAGGTGTCCCAGGACTTGCAAAAACAATGCTGGCGAGTGAATTTGCATCTCACCTCAAGGCACAGTTCAAGAGGATACAGTTCACTCCAGATATGCTGCCATCGGACATAACTGGAAACATAATTTTCAATCTTGAATCGAGAAAACTTGAGTTCAGGGAGGGTCCTGCTTTCACCAATGTATTACTGGCGGATGAAATAAACAGGACGCCTGCAAAGGTGCAATCTGCACTTCTTGAGGCAATGGAGGAGAAGCAGGTTTCAGTAGGGGGTGTCACTCATAAGCTACCAGTACCATTCATAGTTATTGCGACACAAAATCCCATTGAGCAGGAAGGGACTTTTCCCATAGCTGAGGCATTGATGGACAGGTTTCTTTTCAGGTTAATTCTGACATATCCCACACGGGAAGCAGAGGTTCAGATACTTAACAGGTCATTGAGAAATGCCAGCACACAAACATACATGGATGTTGATACTATCCTGAAGCTTAGGGATGAAGTTTTTGATGTATTTGTTTCTCAGAGCATCAAGGAATACATGGTAGACCTCATGAGAAAGACAAGGGAGAGCAAGAAGGTTTATGTGGGAGCCAGTCCACGTACCACAGCAAAACTCCTGATGGCCTCCAGGGCATGCGCACTTGTTCACGGAAGAAATTATGTGGTTCCAGAAGACGTGTATTACATCAGCAAGTATTTGCTGAACCACAGGTTGATCCTGAGGCCAGAGGCAATGCTTGACGAATCTGATATCGGAACGGAAGTTGCTTTCAGGGTTATTGAAGAAATACTTTCTGAGGTGCCTGCTCCTTAATGATCAAGAAAAGAGCTTACAGCATTCTGG
>JAKAYJ010000135.1 GCA_021816385.1 Thermoplasmata archaeon | reverse complement strand
GAACCCAGCCTGATTCCAAGAATGCTTGTTGGTATCAGGATTACATTTAGTATTATGTTGAGGATTATTCCACTTAATGATATCCATGCAACCATATGCTGCTTTCCCTTCGATATTATGGAACTTGAAAATGGATATGTTAATGCACCAACATATCCCCCAACTGCTATTATACTGAGTGATGTTGCATACATCAGATATCTTGCGTTGTATATATTCAGGATGAATGGAGACAGGAAGAACAGTATCATTGCAAATGGTGCTGAGATGAGCGAAAGGATTCTTTCATATTCCATTATTTTAGTGTTCTGGATCTCTTTAGTATCCTCCAGATTCCTCATGAGTAAAGGAAGAATGAAGATAGTGACAGGACCTGTAAGAGTTGCAATTATGGATATCAGTTTCTGATCTGTGTAAAGCGCCCCTGTTGCCACGGCTCCCCAGTAGAACTGGACTATGATTTTATCAATGTTTCCATTTACGATGCCTATACTTGTTGCAAATGCCAGTGGAATTGCAAATCTTATGTACTTTTTAATCGTTTCAAATGCTGGTTTTCTGAAAATCCAGGGACGACCGTGCAACCACAGGAGTATGATATAGATCAGGTATGAAAGACTGTACAGAGAAGCGAGTATTACTGTAATTTGTGCACCCAGAGACCCTTCCATATGCAGATAGTACAGGACTCCTATTCCGATGAAGATGGAGTTCCTGAAAACTGACTCTATCAATCTAGGAATTGCTATGTTATATGACTGCATATTAGCCTTGTAATAATTGTTGAAAACTGGCATGATGTTTAATATGGTATAGTATGGAATGATTGCAATAATGGTCCAGAATTCTATGGGGTTCTGAAAACCTCTCCTCAATACATCTGTCCAGAAGAATAGGGAACCCAAAACCACCCCTATGTATATTAGATTCAATACTACTTTTATTACAAGATATGCACCCATATCCTCTGCCTTGTCACCTTGGCCAGATATGAATTTTACATATGTTGTATTGAAACCAAGATCCGTAACTAATGAAAAAAGAGCACCAAACGCAAGAGCATAACTGAGATATCCCCAGTAGACTGGACCTATGTAACGGTTTATGAAAAAAAGTGCAATATATCCTAATAGTGAAGAAATAAAGGTTTGAAAAAATATAGCTGGAGATTTATTAGAGAGCAATTTAGCGTATATTAAAAGGTTGTATTAATAGTTTAAAGATTAATCTTCCCCGCCCATTCCGCCGGGTGCTCCGCCTGGAGGTGAGGCGCTGCCTGATCCCTTTGTTGCAATGACATCATCTATTCTCAGGATCATCACGGCTGCTTCAGTTGCTGCATCAATTGCCTGCCTTCCAACTCTGATAGGCTCAATGATTCCTGCTTTTGTCATATCCTCTATTTCTCCTGTATAGAGATTGAGGCCGTATGATACCTTTCCCTTTGCATGAGCGGTCCTCAGGTTAATCAGTATATCTATTGCATTTATACCAGCATTTTCAGCAAGTGCTCTTGGTATCTCTTCCATTGCATTTGCAAATTTCTCTATGGCGAGCTGCTGCCTGCCTCCAACCTGAGTTGCATAATCCCTCATCTTTACGGCAATCTCAACAGCTGATGCTCCACCACCAGCAACATATTTACCATCTTCAATTACTGCTGCAACAACATGTATAGAATCGACCATTGATCTTTCGATTTCATCAACAACGTGCTCAGTTCCTCCTCTGATGAGAAGACTCACTGCCTTTGGATTCTTGCATCCTGTAACGAAGGTCATGTAGTCGTCTCCGATCTTTACCTGTTCCACTGATGCAGCGTTTCCCAGATCTGAGGATGATAGTTCATCAACGGATGAAGCGATTGATGCACCGGTAGCCTTTGATAACTTCTCAATGTCACTCTTCTTGACTCTCCTCACTGCATAGATTCCTTCCTTTGAGAGGTAATGCTGAGCCAGGTCGTCAATTCCTTTCTGTGTGATAAGAACATTTGCACCTGTTTCCTTAACTTTCCTGACCATTTCCTTGAGCATCTGTTCTTCCTGAGAAAGAAACTTCTGGATCATGGTTGGGTCATCAATCTTCAGATTTGTGTCAAATTCTGGTTTCTTGATTTCCAGTGCTGCGTCCATAACGGCGATCTTTGCGTTCTTCACTTCATCTGGCATGCCAGGATGAACTTTCTCCTTATCAACAATTATACCGTATATGAGTTCAGTATCGTCAATGTCTCCTCCCTGCTTCTTGACAATCTGGACATTGTCCATGTCTACCTTGTATCCATCTTCGGTCTTCTCTGCTACAGCCTTTATTGTTTCGTATGATATGTCAGCCAGCTTGACCTTGCTCCCTGTTGCAGACTTGCTGCTTAGGGAGGTTTCTGCCATCTTAACGATCTTTGCCTTATCGTCAATCTTCACTGGGGTACTGGCAGCTTCCAGAATATCCTTGGCTTTCTGGGCAGCCATTCTGTATCCCTCTGCAATAACTGTTGGATGGACATTCTGGTTTATCAGTGATTCAGCTTCCTGAAGTAATGCACCAGCTATTATAACTGCTGTTGTTGTTCCATCCCCAACCATTGAATCCTGTGTCTTTGATACTTCAACCATCATTTTTGCTGCTGGGTGTTCTACATCCATTTCCTTCAGAATTGTGACTCCATCGTTTGTTATGACAATATCTCCAAGTGAATCTACAAGCATCTTGTCCATTCCTCTTGGGCCCAGACTTGTTCTTACTGCTGCAGCGATACCCTTTGCAGCGTCAATATTGGCCTTCATCGCGTCTCTTCCGGTTTCTCTTTTGGAACCTTCTTTTAATATGAATATTGGTTGTCCTCCCATCATTGTAATCACATAGTAAAAATAAACTTCTATATAAACATTTTTAGAATTATACTGTTTATTTAACATAAGGTTAGTATCATGAAAAACAGAATTCACATTATATATTGCAGATACAAGACTTGAAAAAGATAATTTATCTCCAATGCATAATGACAGTATGGCTGCCAGAAATGAAACAGCAGTGAGCATACTTCTGAGTCATAATCAAATACTCCTCCTGAAAAGAAAGGCCAGATCAGATGATCCGTGGTCAGGAGATATGTGCTTTCCTGGTGGATTCGTCAAAGAGGGGGAAACACCATATATGGCATCATTGAGGGAACTTAGGGAGGAGACAGGAATAGAACAACACTTTGTCTCCTTTCAATTTGAACATAAGGTATTCCATCCTGTGAGATCATCATCAATAAACGTACATCCGTTCGTATATTTGTGTAGGGAGATTATGCCAATCAATCCAGATTCAGAAATTGAAAGAGGTGGGTGGTATATGCTTGGATCAGAAGTAAAATCGCATGATGAGAGGATGGGTGACTATATCAAATGGAATGGAGATATCATATGGGGACTCACTTTCAGGATATACGACAGCCTGAAGGAAATTCTATACGAAATGGGTAGAAAAGACTGACTGTGATCATCTTTATTTAACTTACGCTAAGTTTACTGCTCCTCACTGGTGATAAATGTTCCCCTTATGGTTGGCTTTACCCTGACCACAAAATCGGAAAGTCCCATGAGAGAACGTTGCAGTTCCCATAATCTGTCAGGTTTACCAATTGCCAGTACAAATCCCTGGTTCCCTCCTCCGAGAAGACGTGCACAGTCTGCACCGCTTTTCAGGGCAGTGCTTATTATGTTATTCACCGCACTGCTTGTAACCTTTTCACTCAGTGTCTTCTTCACGTTCCATCCCTCGTTGATCAGTTCCGTGAATGATTTGTAATCTTCTTCCTGAACTGATTTTACAAGTCTGGCTGTCAGATCGCTTATCTTCTGCAGCTTCTCGATTGTTCCTGAATCATTCTTTGATGACTTTTCAACCTGGTTCTTCAAGACCTCTGAACTTTCCCTTGT
>JAKAYJ010000134.1 GCA_021816385.1 Thermoplasmata archaeon | reverse complement strand
CCGATCTCTCATCACTCCTGAAACTGGGTGTAAGGAAGGGCGACAGGATCGCGGTTATTGACTGGGACACCACAAGATACCTTGAAGCGTATTATGCCATCCCAATGATCGGTGCAGTCCTTCACACCGTGAATATAAGATATCCTCCAGAGATGATATTCTATTCCATGCAGCATGCAGAGGATACGTATGTTATAATAAGGGATGAGTTCGTCCCGCTCATTGCCCAGAACAAGGCCATGTTTTCATTCATCAGGAAGTGGATTGTGTATTCCGAAAAGGGAGAAATCCCAAAGACTCTTGAACCGGCTGTGAATTTTGACGATCTTGTGCAGAATCATGAGAGGGTGGAACTCCCGGAGATTTCAGAAGACACAGTTGCCACAACCTTCTATACATCAGGAACAACAGGACTGCCAAAGGGTGTTTCATTCACGCACAGGCAGATAGTTCTTCACGCACTTGCATCCATAGCCGGACTCAGTGACCAGCCAATCAACCTAAGAAGCAGTGATGTGATGATGCCCCTTGTTCCCATGTTCCACGTTCATTCATGGGGAATTCCGTATTCAACCATTATGAAGGGTATGAAGTATGTACTTCCAGGAAGATATGATGTTCCACTCATACTGAAGATCATGAAAAGTGAGAAGGTAACAGTCAGTGCAATGGTACCTTCCATAGTATACATGATCATAAGCAATCCGGATGCTGCCGAATCCCTAAAGGAAAACCACCTGAAAGTGATCGTGGGCGGAGGTGCCATTCCAGCAGGACTTGCGGAGAAGGCAAGAGCTGCAGGCATAGAAACCATAGCGGGATACGGAATGTCAGAAACTGCCCCGATCCTAACACTGGGAACATACACAAAAAAGGTCTTTGAGATGGATGAAAAGAAGAAATCTGAATTCAGGATAAAGACCGGTGTGCCCATAAGTTTAGTAGATCTCAGGGTTGTGGATAAGGAAGGAAAGCAGGTTCCTTGGGATACAAAGTCCATAGGCGAGATAGTTGTAAGGGCACCCTGGCTCACGCAGGAATATGTGAAGGATAGGGAGGGAACTGAAAAACTATGGAAGAATGGCTGGATGCACACGGGTGACCTGGCAGTTGTTGACAGCTATGGGTACATCTCCATTGTGGACAGGGAAAAGGATGCGGTGAAGTCAGGTGGTGAATTCATCCCGACGCTTGTCCTGGAAGACCTGATCAGCACTGCTCCGGGCGTGAATGAGGTTGCCGTTGTGGGCAGGAGCGATGAAAAATGGGGAGAAAGGCCGGTTGCCTTCCTCACGGTCAATGAAAAATTCAACCTTGAGAATCTGAAGAAACATCTGGAATCATACGTAGAAGCAGGAAGGATAGCAAAATTCTGGCTGCCTGATGATTACAAGGTGATAAAGGAATTCACCAAGACAAGCACTGGGAAGATTGACAAGAAGCCATTGAGAAAGAATCTATGAAGTCTTAACCGAAACAGAAACTCAGGAAATAATCTCCTGACTTTTAAATCTATTTTATTTTCAGTTACTGCAGAAGGGTATTTTCAGGCACTTTTAAGTATGTGTCCTGTAGGTGCACTAATCTCTTACCATAATTTCCAGTCACAGTTCCTTAGTCTTAAATTTATAGGTACCCGATTTGTACTCTATCCTAAGTAATAGTCTTCTCTCACTTGCAGCTTAGTGGAGACTGAGATCTATTTACATATGCTATAATTTAGATAGTAATCGAGTAATATATAAACTTAAGATATATATACTATTAGGTTTTAACTTCATTATGAAGAAGAGTAAATTTGTAGAAATCATTTCAATTATAATAATAGCCACATTTATTTTGACAGGTATGAATGGCGTTGTACCGCAAAACTCATCCCACGTTAAAATCAATCTTAAAAAAGTTTCTTATAACAGCCAGAAAATATATAACTCATATTTTGTCTGCAACCAATCAAACATGGATGATAAAATTGTTGATGTTTATGTTCAATGGTTGATGGATAGGGAGAATGCAAATCCTTTTAATGGAGGCAATATATCAAGATTCCATATGCCTTCAAGTGCAAATGAAAGCAAGATGTTCTCCTTATTTCTTGAACAAAATCCATCCATTACTAATCTTCTAGAAAAGCTTACTAATGATGAAGAAACAGCGTTCAGTGCATCTAACAAAAGAGCAGGGCAGAATATCCTCCGCTATTTACAAGAAAATCCAGGCACTCAGGTTTACAAAATGAATACAAACAACTCCATGCACGTTGCTATCAAAAATTCCAATAATATGTATCCTGGAAATTTTCCGGTGTGCACAGGAGAATACACGATGGTATCAGTAAATTACCTGAGGATAACGGCACCATGGTATCTAGGTGGTTGGACCATAACTTATGGTGAAGATGATACAATTAACATACTATTTGTGGGTTCAAGTGCTCAGTCATGGTATAATCATGAATACAGTACAATTAATACTATTAGCTCCTGGGCGGCGGCAGCAGGAGTAGTAACTGGAGGGGCAGTATTTTTAGGAGGACAATACGGAATTTTATCCTCAGCAATAAAAGGAATTGCATCTGAAATTGCAGTAATAATCTCATTAACTGGATTTACAATTTCAGCCATTCAGCATTACATGGGGGCGCAACTACACTCTATGTATGATTCAACATATGCAAACCCCTTAAGCGGTGAGCCAAAATTTATCTGGGAATTTTATAGTGTTACTTACATCTATCCATGGGTTACAACGATTGGCACATTTCTATCCACTTTTACGTGGAATGGATATACAAATAGTGGAACTGTTTCCATATTGCCCTATATACCAGTTGCAAGCAACAATCCGGCATGGGTAATAACTGCAAGTGCCCTTTCCAGTGAAGCTCATAATTTGGCGTATAAGATTGGATGGAACTCATGGGGAATTGTGAGATAGGGAGAGGATATGGACTTTAATTATGTTTCACCCATTCTGGCAACTATTTTCATATTAATTGTGACCATCGGAACATTCAGCAATAGAGCGAGATTTTTAAATGACACATCTTCAAGATCAAAACTACTAAGTTTGCGCTATTTTGTTTTCATGTTTTTCTCAATTTTTTCCCTGTCTGCTTTAATATACATGGAAATATTTCAGTACACACATAGTAAAAATTCCATTGGAGGACTGTATTTGAAATTTGTTTTTCCTATTTTTTTAATATGGGCAGTCATTGCAATGATAACACTCCATAATGTACCCATCGGCAAGAGTGACAAATAGAAGACGAACTTTTCTTGAGTTTTTGTTGATGTTATGGGATTTATTAACTCGTTGTAATGTAATTATTTTCTTTTTAACTATATCCATACAATTCATTTTCATACATGCATTTAGATCTTTTTGTTCATTGAATTCATGAACACTATAGGCATCATGCGGGGCTTATACATAGACTTCAACATTAATACGAAAGATGAAAATAAAATATGGCCCAGATCTGCCGAGGTTGGAAACAGGAATGTTGATGGAAATATAAAACAAGAATTCACGCACACATTGGTAATAAGATAAACATATCAAACATGTAAGCACGCTGGCCGGTGATAGTGTGAGGATTATGAAGTAGAGTGATCAAAAAAGCAATGCCTCGGAAACAATGAGGAGGAGAAAGAATTCTTCACCATTGCATTTCTTAAACTAAAGATAATATTCCATAAAACGGAGATATTGAAGGATCAAGGTTTCACTGGAAAATATTTCCGTTACCGAGATCATCTTTCAATTTTCAAAGATGAAGATGACCGATTAGAAGGGCACAGACTGCCTTTCGGCTTTTCCGAGAAAAAGCTGAAAGGACTCTTAAACTGTCTAAAAACTTGATACCTATTGGTCAATTCAGGAGTTCATAGGTATTATCGGATTATTTAACTATGGAATCAGAACTTCCTGTGCCACATTATCACACCTATAACTAGCGGGATAATAGCCA
>JAKAYJ010000133.1 GCA_021816385.1 Thermoplasmata archaeon | reverse complement strand
GCTCAACTACGGTGACATGGGTGGAATGGATCTGAATGATGTGCTTACAGGCATTCAATTTCTCATTAATGAAGGATATTCTGACAGGAATAAAATAGCTATTACAGGTGGTTCCTACGGTGGGTTCATGACGCAGTGGACTATTACACAGTCAGACATATTCAGGTCAGCAATAGCACTTTTTGGAATTTCTGACTGGGTCAGTTTCCATGGTACGACAAACATTCCCGAGTGGGATGAAATCCAGTACGCCCAGAAAGCCCTTGATTTTGATAAGTTCGTGAAATTCTCACCCATCAGGTACGTAAAAAACATAAAGACCCCGCTTCTCATAATGCATGGAGAATCCGATCCATGCGTTCCACCAGGCCAGTCATTCCAGTTCTACCGTGCTCTAAAGGAAAACGGAAAGGATGTAAGATTGCTTCTATTTCCAAGGGAGGGTCATGGCTTCACGGAGAAGGAACATATAACGCAGTCAATGATAGAAACAAAGAATTTTCTGAAAAAAACAATGAATTAAACTTAATTCAGTACACATTTCCATTTTGATTATTAAATGAAATTAATTTATAGTATAGTTTAAATTCTATAAGTCACTGATATTTTATGGCATCAAGTAATAATAAAGCCTTCAAATATGGAGGGTTGTTCCTTTTCCTAGGTATAGCCCAGTTTTTCATATTCCTGAATATAGCTGCTTTTGTGGACAAGGGATACAGTATATCAAACAATACCATAAGCCATCTTGGAATTGATAGTACGCCCTATATTTTTGACATCAGCATTATAGTGCTGGGAATATTTGAGGTGTTATCCGGTATATTTCTAAAAAATTATTCCAGGGGGGTAACAGTATCTCTTATCCTGTCAGGAATAGGGGCAGCAGGTGTTGGAACATTCAATGAACATTTTGGAGACATCCACCTAATATTTGCATTATTTGCATTCGTGTTCGCATCAATCGCCTCATTCTTTGTCCTGTCGAAAAAGAGGGATGGAATGGCAATAATATGGGCCATTCTAGGAGCTTTTGGCCTGATAGCGTTGATTCTCTTTACCCTGACCATAGAAGTCTCCAACAACTATGACCTGGGGCTCGGAGTAGGAGGAATCGAGAGACTGATATTAATTCCAAATATAATATGGGCTCTGGCATTTGGTGGGAGTCTTTACTATTCCAGCAAAGACTGAGAAATATGTTTGTAAACCGAATACAGTAATCAACGAATCTTACCCTTATTAGGTGAAGAAGAGTTATTAAACTATTTTTCCTTACACAATTATGAGAGAATATAAAGAAATAAGGGCTCCAAGAGGTAAAAAATTAAACGCCAGGGGTTGGCAGCAGGAAGCCGCACTTCGTCTACTCATGAATAATCTTGATCCAGAAGTGGCAAAGGACCCTGAAAATCTGATAGTTTATGGAGGGAAGGGGAAGGCCGCGAGGACATGGAAGGATTTTGATGAAATCGTTGCAATGCTGAAGGAACTGTATAATGATGAAACATTACTTATACAGTCAGGCAAGCCAGTGGGCGCATTCAAAACAACAAAGGAAGCACCACGTGTCTTAATAGTAAATGCCCAGATAGTACCAAGATGGGCAACAGATGATATATTCTGGGACCTTGAAAAAAGGGGTCTTACAATGTTCGGGCAGATGACTGCCGGATCATGGATTTATATTGGGAGCCAGGGCGTTCTTCAGGGCACATATGAAACATTGCACGCAATGGCAAGGAAGGACTTCAATCAGCCTGATCTCGAGGGAAAATGGGTACTGACAGCTGGTCTCGGAGAGATGGGGGGTGCACAGCCACTGGCAATCACGATGAACAACGGTGTGGGAATAGTAGTGGATGTGGATCAGGAGAAGATAGACAGAAGGTTGAAGGGAAAATATTTAGATGTACAGGCGAAGGATCTTGAGGACGCCCTAAGGATCAAGGATGAATATGTGAAGAATAAGAAACCTGTATCAATTGGCTTACTGGGAAACGCGGCAACAATTTTTGATGAACTTGCCAGAAAGAAAATAGTCCCGGATGTAGTGACGGATCAGACAGCGGCCCATGATCTCAATTTAGGTTACATACCCGAAGGATATACTGTTGATAGTGCTGCAAAGTTCAGGGAAGATGATTTCGAGGCATACAGGAAGAAGGTTTATGAATCCATAGTCAAAGAAGTTAGGGCAATCCTGAAGATGAAGGAATATGGTTCTAAGGTTTTTGATTATGGCAACAATCTGAGAACAAGGGCAAAGGAGGGCGGAGAAAACAGGGCGTTTGAGATACAGGGATATGTGCCTGCCTATATAAGAGACCTGTTTGCAGTGGGCTCGGGTCCATTCAGGTGGGTTGCACTCTCCGGCGATCCGGAAGATATTTACAAACTTGACGAGGCAATTTCATATCATCTCGGATACAACGATCATCTCGTGAAATGGTTGAAGCTTGCAAGGGAAAAGGTAAAGTTCCAGGGATTACCAGCGAGGATATGTTACGCTGCATATGGAGAAAGAGAAAAAATCGGACTAATAATGAACGACATGGTAAAGGATGGAGATCTTTCTGCTCCCATTGCAATTGGAAGAGATCATCATGATACAGGATCTGTTGCATCCCCTTACAGGGAAACGGAAAACATGAAGGATGGTTCTGATGCTATTGCAGACTGGCCAATACTAAATGCTTTACTGAACACAGCTTCGGGAGCTACATGGGTTTCAGTGCACCATGGCGGAGGTACAGGCATAGGCAACGCAATCCATTCAGGGTTTGTACTTGTTGCTGATGGAACAAAGGAGGCCGAGGAGAAGATTAAGAGGGTACTTAACGCTGATCCTGGAATTGGAGTTATAAGGCATGCAGATGCAGGGTATGAATCATCAAAGGAACTACTTAGAAAGGGAGTGAAATTTAAGGTTCCATATTACGGAAAAGAGGAGCAATAAGATGAATCTATTTCATTCATCCTGAAGTTAACTTTGTGGAATAATATTTTAAAAAATTTGTGTTAAAATCTACACATAAAAAATCATCTATCGGAGGTCAAATAGGTGACCTCGTAATCATTTTCAACATAGTAAGGGTTGAATGAAACTTTTATGTTAGGAGTTCCACATTTCTGACACAAATTATATTTAGCATAACTCCCAGTGCAGTGTGAATTAGATCCTGATATGCTTTCCCCACCACTGTAATAGCAAAGTGTGTTAACTTCAAATTGGCTGAATGTTGGAACCGACGTTAGTTGCCCATAATGCAGAGGAGTTTCTATAACAGATAGAAAGAATTTTGGGCTAAGAGGCTGATTGATAAAGTTTCTTGACATGTGGTAACTCTCACCATTTGTTTCATCTGTTATAACTGAACAGAATTTATTGCCATTGAAAGTTAGGTAGATGTAAAGATTTGATCCAGGAGTTACAGGCTTTTTATCGTTATTTGTGTAGTTGTAGAAACATGCTCCATAACTGGCAGCACAGTAGAAATGTTCTGAAAATAGTTTCACTTGATCACTATAAGGATTTACTATGAATCCAGATTGCCACATGTTATCACCTTGATTGTTTGAAGATAGCGCATCCCAACCTGATATACAAGATCTTACACTAGTTTCAGAGGAAGGAGCGGGTTTGACACAGTTAGGAACATGAACGCATTCAGACACCCAATTTATTTCCTCAGGATGACCAAAAGTGTCCCATGGCATGTTGAAGAACCCATATCCTGCCCAATTATTGTCCTTGCAGTTGTTTACGAAAGATAAGTCACGAGAGAATTCCGAAGAAGCCAGTTCAAAACTTCTTACTTTATTATTTTTAATATGCAGGGTCACTGAATCGTTTCTCAAGGAATTCCCACTTATAGCGAGAGTTGCACCAGACATTGCAATGAATAAAATAACCACTGCAAAGGATGCAATCTTTATCACTTTTCCATGTAGAATATTTTTCTTAGAATTGCAATACACTAATATTTATAAATATATATGATTAAGTTTTGAAA
>JAKAYJ010000132.1 GCA_021816385.1 Thermoplasmata archaeon | reverse complement strand
GTCGTATAGGAGTAGCATTTTAATTCACCTCCATTCAATCTGTATTGAATATTTATTGATTACGATTATTTTACACAAATTCACTTTCTGTCTGTCAATATTAATTCGCACTTCACCTCACTAAAATTAAGAAATATATAAAACTACATTATAAATAATCTTTTAGTAATATGATGTCTATGGAATATCATGGAAAATGACATAGGGATCACATCAGGTGATGGTTATGAAACCACAAAAACTGGATTGAAAAGAGGAATAACGACTGGTCAGGCCATAATGTTCGGTGTAGGAGGTGCAGTAGGATCTGGAATTCTCTTTGCCGCTGCTGGAGGTCTTCTTTACGCAGGACCGGCAGATATAATTTCCTGGATTCTAACTGCGATATTCATCGTCCTTGTTACACTCCCGTTTGCAGAATACGCAGCAATGTTTCCAAGGTCAGGAATCAGTGCAAGGGTTGCTTATTATTCATATGGATCATATGGCGGATTCTTATCAGGATGGGCCCTACTGATATGGGCTGCCACAATTCCAGCTATTGAAGCAGTGGCAGTTTCAACCTACGCATCGTTCTACTTTCCGTTCCTGTATGATTCAACTACTGGAGTCCTGACGGGATATGGTATATTGCTTTCTGTTCTTTTATTGCTTGGATTCTTCTTCTTGAATCTGTTAGGAATTGGAAAGTTCTCTGCTTTCAACAATATATTAACATGGGTCAAAATAGGAATAGTAGTTGCTTTTATCGTCATACTGCCAATTTTCATCTTCCACCCATCTAATTTCACCACTCCTGAGTTTGCGACCTCATTTGGAGGAATATTCATTGCAATTCCAGCCTCAGGAATTCTTTTCTCCTTTGGTGGTTACAGGCAGGTTGCCGATATGGCAGGGGAGGTGAAAAATCCTAAAAAATCAATGCCGAAAATAATAGGTGCAGTTCTTGCCATACAGAGTTTACTGTACATTGGCATGGCAGTGGTCATGATTGGTTCTGTGAACTTTAGTGGATTTAAAATTAAGGCAGGAGATTGGGCAACAATATCACATCTAGGTTCTCCACTTGCTGATATAATGAAAAGTAATCTTTCATTCGTAAGTCCATCTGTGGCAGGTCTGCTTTCTATTCTGATAATCATCTTCTTCATATTTGCCATATTCTCTCCCGGTGGAACACTGGGAGTTTATCTCACAGGTGCAAGCAGGATACTGTTTGGATATGCTGAGGAAGATGCGCTCCCGGAAAAGTTGAAATATACAACGAAGCACGGTGCACCTGTATTTTCACTGATAATAATTGTAATCATGTCAATTATTTTCCTGTTGCCACTTCCGTCATGGTACGCACTGGTAGATTTTGTGGTGGTTGCTGCAGTGGCAAATTTCGCCGTAGCGTCATTGAGTCTGCCAGTCTTAAGAAGATTGTATCCAAATCTCGAGAGGCCTTTCAAGATACCATATGCAACACTCTGGTCTCTGGTCGCTTTCGTTATAGCCACATACCTGATTTATTGGTCAACCTATCCAACAACACTTTACGCTTTGGGGGCAACACTTGCTGGGTCGCTTGTGTTTCTATACCAGGCTTACAGGAAGAACTTTAAGAATCTCAATCTTTCAAATTCAATCTGGATTCCCATATATATCGCTGGAATGATTGTACTATCATATCTGGGAGGCACACCTACTGGAGGAATAAATTTCATTCCATATCCTTATGATTATCTAGTACTGTTCATCTACGCAATCATATTCTGGGGAATTGGACTGTTCTCTGCGCCAAAACAACCACTGATGTCAACGGATGCCCTGCTTGATTGATGTTCCGTTGAAAATTTCTTAAACTATTTTTAAAAATTATCAATCCAATTCTTTTGATTATAGATGAATTAAAACCTGTTCAAGCAGAACCCTTGATAGCTTTGGGCTCAAGAAAGTTCGATTTCCTGTTATCAACCAACTCCTATCATTCTGAAAGGTGTAACTGGCCATCTTTTGATTAGACCACAATACAGAGATTAACAGCCAACATGAGAGTGGTCTACTCTAAAATAAATAAGTATAAGAGGAAAGAAGTAAAGATGTTCCATTTAGTGGAATATCAATAGCCCTGGTAACTTTTGTAATGCCCAGGTTCTTTCTAAATTGAACTTATTACCTGTACTTATTTTCATCTTGTTCACACTGACTTCTCAGTTAACAGTTTTTATAGATCTGACAATTAATTTAGTCTAGTCTGTTTCCATTTACCTTCATATAATAACTGGTGAGATTGAACTTAAAACGATGAACTATCATAACCGTTTAAATCATTGGAACAATAGCGTTTCCTTATAAAACATAATCAAGCTCTCTGGCATAGGCATTCATATAAAAAATTGTGAAGTTAAATTATAAAATTTGAATTAAAAATATTAATAAAAAACAATTACCGAAATTCATTCTCACTCTTTATTATGAAAATGATTTAAAAATAGATTTATTATTGAATTAGTGGACCAGCCGGCTAAATTACTTGGAAGTTCTCTTCCTCATAATTAAAGCTGCTCCTGCCCCTATTGCTGCTATTGCAACTATTACACCTGCAATGATGTATAGATATGAGTTAGAAGCGCTTGCAGACTTTACATTGTCATTTGCGAACTTTAGTGATACAGATATTGAATGACCACTGACTGTGAATGTACCATTTATATCATGATATGACTTATCATTTGAGCTGGCAAAGTATGAATAGGTTGTGTTTGAAAGGCCAATAGTATAGCTGGATTCAGATTGTGGTCCGGATGATGCCATTAGAGTTGAATTCACATACCATATTATTCCAGATGGCAGACCGGTCTCAGTAAATGTCACACTGTATTTCACCAGTGTGAATGTAACTGATACATTTACATCATTTCCATTTACTTTGCTGGATCCACTGTGTGGTGATGCTCCGTAGTTTGTCGGTGCCTCTATCATGTAAGAGTAAGTTCCATTTGGCACAGCGAAATTAACATCAGGACTGACTGTTGTGGTAGCAGCTCCGTTCAAGGAAACCCCCCACTGCATTCCCGATGGAAGTCCTGTTTCAACGAAATTTACACTGTAAGTTTTCTCTGTTGCTGATGTGAACATGACTGCCTGATATGCATTTTCTCCGTTGACTGATGCTGTTCCGGTAGATGGATGAATAAGTTCTGTTGTGCTTGAAGCTACAGTATACGAATATGTTCCATTTGGTTCTGTGAACATGATTGTTGATGTAGTGGATTTAAGTAATCGCCCACTTAATGTTACATTCCATGCAGTTCCAGATGGAAGACCTACTTCTGTAAATGAAATAGTATAAGTCTTTACGGTCACATTCTGTGCTAATGTTGGGTTTACTACGTTATCGGATTCAAGGGTCACTGCTGTTTGCGCGAGTGCAAGTCCAGTCATGCTTGAATCTGTTGCAATTGTTATATCAGTTTGTGACATAACTATGCCATAGAAAGAAGCGCCTGTACCTATTGACACACCGCTTGCAACCTGCCAGAATATGTTCTTTGGCTCTGCTCCATCCTTCAGTATTATTTGAGCACCGTTACCGAATGTCAGTCCTCCAGATATCTGGAAGATCCAGACTGAACTTGCATTACCCGTCAGGGTTATGCTTGTGGATATGGATACTCCAGTTCCCCATTTATACAACCCGGGTACAAGAGTCATGCCATTTATATTTCCGGCACCAAGATTTACGTATCCAGGATTAACTCTTCCAGCTGCATTTGTGTATGCTGTCTGCATGTCACCTATGGCTGTTGTGAGATCAGATGGTGTTGGGGATGCATATGTTGCTGCATATATTTTTCCTGTTACCATTGATGATGTTGCATATTGTCCTGTGGAGCTCAGTGTCTGGGAGAATCCCGTTATGTATGTGCTTCCTGCAGGACTGACACCAATATTTCCGGTTATGGATGTGGTTCCGGTTGTTGATATGCCTGTCTTCGCAAGTATGGTATACTGGGCTGCAGTTCCAAGTTCAACTGGTGCTATG
>JAKAYJ010000131.1 GCA_021816385.1 Thermoplasmata archaeon | reverse complement strand
CTTGAATTCCCTTCGGCCCGAAGGTACTCTGTCCTTCATGCTAAGCCATCTGACTTTACGGATGCAGGCACGCATGAAGCAATATGCTATCCGACCACTTTCACTACCGTCTGCCAGCGGACAACACAATATTCTGGCGGATAATAATAATCTTTTCGCTCGCTTTCATCCCATATCTTGCGAAAGGGGAATTCCCACTCGCAAATGTTAAAAAAATGGCCTTTAGATGAAACTAACTTTAAATTCAGATCGGCCCATTGGGCATGATTTATCAATACACGTTCTTTCTGTGACCGATCTTAACTACGAGGATTATTAATTCATTGTTCTTAATCTGATAAATTGCCACGTAGTCTTCAAGCTCCACAGACCAGTCAAAATTGAGGTCAGTGCTTTCCCGCTCAGGATAGATAAAGGGGTGGTTGTGAAGATGAGAAAAGGCGTAAAATGAAATAATCCTTACTGAAACCTATTCAAATTAGTTTCATGAAATATGTTTCAACCAAGAATTAAGTGTCTTTCCACCATACATGAATACCATGGGGAAAAAAATTGAAAACTTGATGTGGATCCTTGTGGCGCTTGTCTCAGCAGTTGTGGCAGTCGCAATAATTGTTTCCATTCTGTTTGGAGGCAACTATTATAATGGAACCTATGGCTCCTATGGGATGATGGGAGGTTTCTATGATATGGGAATAATAATGCCGATCATTGGTATGATATCGGTAATCTTGGTGTTGTTGTCCATTTATTTCATATTTGAAGACATTCGAATCCCTGAACCGTACCGACCTGTTGAGCGGATAGCAAGGGCAGAGGAGATTACGAAAGAAAGATTCGCAAGGGGAGAAATATCTGAGGCCGAATACCGTCAGATGATTGAAACCATAAGAAGGTGAAATTTTCTATGAACAAATATAAAGCTAGAGGAATTGTGGGAGTTGCTTTCCTTATTGTCGTGCTTGTATTTTCGGCTTTCTACTACTACGGTGGATATAATACATCCAGCAGTTCTCAGTACCTGACGCAGTCACAGCTTGAAGGTTTGAATGTAACAGAGCCGGGAGTTTATGTTTCACAGACTAACTCGACTATTTACATAAACAGTTCAAGCAGCTTGCTTGTAATGGCTGGACCCATGAACGGGCCGAGCATGTACAGCTTTGAGATAATAGGCATGTACAACCCAACGATAGTGATCAAAGAGGGAGTGACTGTTCATTTCACAGTGGTAAATATCGATACCGATTCTGAACACAATTTTGTACTTAGCAATCAGGGTCCACCATATTCCTACATGAGCGGAATGGGTTCCATGGGTTCGGGAGGATACAGTTCTATGAGATCCATGAGTTTTCTTCCACCAACAAATTCGGGTTATTTCTATTACTACAATATGAGTTACAGTTTTTCGCAATCCGGAACGTACTGGTACCTGTGTACCTATCCCGGCCATGCTGAAAACGGGATGTATGGGGGGATAGTTGTAGAACAATAATTATACAGGCAGCAGCAATACTGTCTATCCAACTTTTTCAGTTAGGCTGGAAGCAAACTTAATCGCTTTGTGGCAGATTTCTAATGTGCCTGGGAAAATAAACGAATATTTTGAGCTCAATGAAAAAACAACTCAAAGGACGAAAAAATTAGTTAACGATAAAACCCTTCTTAATGGGTTACTGTCTCTCCTTGAATGATTTCACACAGGCAAATGTCCTGCATGCATTTTACATCATAAGAAACCAATCTCTGCAGTTAAATATGGGTGTTCCAGGCAGGTTTTCGCATCTGGACCCGGGGCGTAATTAACGATTATATGAGTGAGTCCACAATGGTTTTGAGCTTTGTTTCAACCTCGTTTAGAAAGGTCATCTTCTGTTCCGTCTTATCTGTCTGAAGGGTATGGAAAATTTCTGCAGGCAGTTGGGCAGATATCTCAGTACCCCCTTCCACTGATTTTACTATCAGATGGCATGGAATGAGTGTCTCTACCCTATAGTCGAAGGAAAGGCCTCATGTGCATATTTGGCATTGCAAATATCAAAAGTTCTGAGATTAGGGTATTCAAATCCCTTTGATCTCAGGTTCTCGCTTGTCCTGATCTCAGATAGCATAGAGAAACCGTTTAGAGGTACAATCTCTCTAACCTTGTCACACAGAGAGAAGGATATGAAGATGTGCATTATTATGGAGAATGGGTACAATCTCTCTAACCTTGTCACAAACCTCATCGAAGGAATGCTCTGTTTTGACTCTGTATTCAGTTGTCATTTCTTCACCTAGACAAAATTTCATTCTTCATGCTTAAATACTCTTCCTTTCCGATTTCTCCTCTTGCATACCTCTCATTCAGTATGCCCAGTGCATTTTTCATATCATCTGCTGAGGAGTTTTTCTCATCACCATGGCTGTGCATATGATGCTTTCCTGAATTCGTCTTACATCCACAAGACATACTTACGAAATCATGTTAATGGATAAAACCATACTTTATTCAATCTGTAAAATGTGATAACCAGAAGCATACATAAAGATAAGAATCACCATAGAGTGAGATCATCCATATAAGATAATATAAAAGAGCATGGACCTATCAGTAGGTTAGTGAGAATCCCTTCACGCTGAGGTTGCCAAATCTTCCTCTCCTGATGGAGATGTCCTGCCTTCCCCTATCTATGGCGCGCCAAACAACTTTGCTGATGGCTAATGTGAACTTCTCTGTTTTAATTATTTCATATAGGGATGGATCATTGATGTCGCCAAGAATTCTTGCACTGATTTTAGCTTCCACTTGGCACACATCATCTGGACATGGACCTTTTTCCTCAACCAATTGCAAGACTAGAAATTCCCCTTTAGCAGCTTTTATTACTTCTCTTCTCAATTCAACTTTCCCTTTCCCAACAGTAATTGAGTCCGGAATGTTGGAATTCTTGTCCACCAGGTTTTTTTCAGTCACGCCAGACGGTGGGTCTATCCCGGTAGTTAAATCTCTCACTGAACTCATGGTTGATTATAATTCATCTCGGTTATTTATAATATATCTGATCAAACTGTCCAGACGTTTCCAATATATTAAACGTTATGAGAATGTTTCGAGTAGAATTGTAGCATTCCTTTTATCAATAGCATCTATCTATACATGCTAGTGTCTGGAATCTTCCTCACGAATCATCTCCCCCCTTTTTTTGAGGTCTCTTTCACAGTTCGGACAGCACACGTAATATGTCTTTCCCCTTATTTCTGCTGGGATCGGATTGTCCTTGATCTCTTTCCCGCAGTAATCGCAGTGGATGTTTTCTGCCCTGCTCATGTTTTCATACAATTCTCTGGAGGTTGCTATTTCAACTCTTTTTATGTTAACCTTCTTTATCTTTATGAGGTCTTCATAGTAGAGGATCACCAAATAGGACCCGTCTATGAGAGAGTAGCGCTCCAGGACAATATTTCCCGGTATGTTCTCTAAATTATCAGTGTATACGAGAACCATATCCTTTTCTTCATCTGCAATGGAGATGGTGAATTTTTTGATCCTTCCGCTTGATATTATGGAGTCCAGTGCCTTCTTGGCTGTAAGTCTACTTGTTCCCAGTTCCTTCGCCATATCAACTACGCTCATCCTGGAATTTCTCTTGAGCAATAATATGAGCCTCTGTTCCAGTTCGGAAATATTTCTTCTCATAATGTTATAATTTTACCCACCTACTTTAACATTATGGATATGGAAATCACATATATCGCATCACAATTCATAACTATGAAGAGAACGGGTGGTAACTTAAAACAAACGACGAATGCTGTGGCAAATGGAAACTGGTTTGTAAGGAATATGGCCGGATATAAAGTGATTATGCGTGTTCTGTTTGGGGGTTGTATGGCTTGTTGATGCAGGGCTCAAATGGCAACCCGCATTCTTCAATGGATTCGAATCCATGATTCAGAGTTCAATGATTCAACAGCCTTCCTGGATAATGCCGTGGTTTCACTTTTGGATCAATGTAACGTCCAGTGATCCTTACCTGTTCGCATTGT
>JAKAYJ010000006.1 GCA_021816385.1 Thermoplasmata archaeon | reverse complement strand
CCTCTTCTCCCTTGGACAGTATGCAGATTCCATCATCCTCCTTTCCAGGTATCCTTTCTTTTCCAGGTCTTCGAAGAAGTCCTGTACGAACGTTTCATGAGTCTTGCTCGTTGTCCTTCCGAAATAATCGAATTTTATATCTACATTACTGAATGTTTCCTTGAACTCGCTGTAATATTTGTTGACTATCTCTTCTGGGGTCTTTTTCTCTTTCTCCGCCTTGAGTGCTATGGGAGTTCCATATTCATCAGTACCGCAGATGAAGATGCTGTCCTTTCCAGATATCTTGATGAATCTGTGAAATATATCTCCCGGCAGGTATGCCCCTGCAAGATGGCCTATGTGAATGGAACTGTTAGCATATGGTAAGGCGCAGTTGATCACAATTTTTCCTGTCATATCATTCACCACAAATTGATTTGAACCTTGCGAGTACTTTTTCTCTCGGTATCACCGATAGAAAGAACCCAAGTCTCGGTCCCCGTTCATTGCCTATAAGCACCCTATAAATAACCTTGAAGCCATCTGCTGGCTGCATGCCTGATTCTCCGATGGATTCTCTAGCACATTCGTGGATCTTTTCTGGCTCCCATGAATCCATAGAACGAAGCTTAGTGTTGAATACGCAGAGCATTCTTCTTTCATCTTCGGTGATGTTTACCGGGTCTTCTGTGTTCTTCAGGGAGAATTTTGATGATTCAGGAGCATAATTATGGACCCAGATTCTTGCCATGTCTATTGTTTCCTTCAGTATAGCAGGATCCTGTTCCTTTCCCTCCGATATCATTATCTCCCTTATTCTCTCCTCTGAGCTGTATATCTGCACCAGTGTGGTCAGGTGCCTGTAATCAGGAACCGTTTCATAGGATCGCCCTGCCTTTGATAGTGTTGCGATCCAGTGCTGTTCCTCAGTTGTCTTTTTCTCCTGCTCCATTTTCATAAGGCGCTCGAATTCATCCATTGTTGAAAGGAATCCGAGTGATGGATCAAACTCTATATGCCTGGTTGCCGGAACTCTTGCCATTATATACCTCACTATCTCTGGTGGTGCAAAACTTAGTATTTCCTGGGCAGGTATATTAACCCCTGTGGATGAATGCATTGCTCCCTTTCCCTTGAGAAGTATTCTTTCATAAATGAGCGGCAGTGGCGCAGGGTAGTCAAAAATCTTTTCAACGATTTCCTTTCCTGTATCATAGGATCCGCCCACTGTTCCATGATCCTTACCGAAGGGTTCTATGGTCACATTGAGAATTTTCCACTTGGCTGGCCATTCAATCCTCCATGGAAGCTTGCCATCGTCGCGATATATATCACTTTCACCATTGTTTCCACATTTGCAGCTATATGAGACTTTACCGTTGCTGTAGCCTGTCACAGTAGTTGAATTGATCCTTCCGCAAGCTGAACACTTTGGATTGTACGGGAACCACCCCTCTTCGAGCTCCCTTCCAGATACAGTCTCCAGTATTTTCCTTATCTCATCCTTCTTCTCTATTACCCTTTCTATGATTTCTCCAAATTTCCCATCCCTGTAAAGTTCTCCTGTTTTTATGACCTGAGGCCTGACATCCAGAGACTTCAGAGCTTTCAGGAATGGGTTGAGGTAATATTCTGAATAAGTACCCTCTCCGCTTGGAGCAGGTATATCCCTAAGGGGTTTTCCAACATGTTCCCTGTATGATTCGGGCAGGAACGGGTATACCTTTCTCAGAGGATCGATATCATCCGCAAGATATATGAATTCAGATTCCTTTCCATCCATCAGCAGGCTCTTGTATATTATGTCCCCTGTCAGGATTTCCCTGAGATTTCCCAGATGAATTGGACCGGATGGAGATATCCCGGTAGAAACTTTCTGCTTTCCTTTCAATTCGTGTATTAATGATTGTCCCCAGTACATTTAAATCATTCTTTTCCGATCAGGGATGCCCTGAATAATGACCTCAGTCTTACGCCATCAATTTCATCTTCCTGCATTTTAGATGCGATGACTATGGCAAGTTTCACTTCTCCGCCTTCCTCTCTAATGTCCTTTATTGTTCTCCTGAGTGTTTCCCCAGTACTGCACACATCATCAATTACAACTATTTTCTTACCCTTGACGGATGCAAAGTTACTGCTGAAATAGCCGTCCTTTCTGGAAGGGTGTGGTTTGTATATGATCAGTTCCCTGTCCATGAAATAGGAAATCATGGTTGCATAGGGTATTCCGTTGACTGTTATGCCCAGTATGGAATCAGGCTCGTAATCTCCATCACTGGATTCCTCCTCGATTATATCCAGCATAATCTGTGAGAGATTGGCAATCCTGTTCCCATAGACACCAACACTTCTCCATCCAATCTTCACATCCTGAACATTCTTCTGCTTTGTGAAGTCTCTGGCAAGCAGCCATGTGACAGTATTCACTGAGAGATGTAATTCCGTGGAAATCTCTTTATCTGACATTCCTTTATTCTTTAATTGGAGCGCCTTGTTGTATAATTCATCCAAGCTGTACATTTTAATTTCCTCCCATCCTATTATGTTAATCTATATTATTAATCTCATTTAATCTCTTTTCTATTCTTCTGCAATCATATTCCAGCTCTTCCTCTGACTGTTTCAATCTGTTCCATCCAATTTCCCTTCCACAGTGCCTAGGAATTATGTGAAGATGGTAGTGCATCACCATCTGTCTAGCACACTCCCCATTGTTCTGCCCAATGTTTATTCCGTCTGCATTGAATACATCCCTCAGTGCTGAAGCTACCTGTTTAGCAGCTTCCTGGATTTCCAGATATACCTCATTTTCGATGTCGAATATGTTTTCATAATGTTTGCTAGGTATGATGAGTACATGTCCTTCCTCCACAGGGAATTTATCCATGAATCCTATGACTGTATCGGTCCTGTAAAATATGTGGGCATCCTTCCCTGTTACAACATTGCTGCAAAATACACAGTTTTCCAATACGCTTACCAGATGTGTAATGGAAGACTGCAATTTTAAATTTTACCGCCCGGTGGATAGATCTATCCTAAAAGTATATTGTCATGGAATTTTATGCAATTTCTAAAATTCTGTTTTCTCCAAATTCTGGCAAAAACTTTAAGGAAGTATTACATGTTAATTCATGAAATGCCCGGTATGTGGAAATACAGAGGGAATAAGGGAAAATAAGCAATGGACTTTCAACTCATACATGGTAACAAGGTATAACTGTCCCAGATGTGGTGCAAATTTCAACTATTACAGTGGCGATAAGGGTGATTATACCATTCCCAAGCCAAGGGAAATGAAGTAGATGTGAATGAAAGTATATGAAAAAGGACAGAACTCAGTATTGCCAGAAGCTGATACAGTAAACATTTTTTATGATGATAGATGCGAGCTTTGTAAATTCTCTTCAACCCTGATTAGAGGAAATAATTTCAGGAAGATACCATTGAATGGCACTCCCTTTGACGGTTCAGATGGATTGGTCATGAAAATAGGAAACGGGAAGACAGAGATAGGATTTGACGCAATTTTTACTCTTACAAAGACCGTTAAGATTCTATTTCCTCTTGAACCTATGATGTTCCTGCTGCATATATCAGGAATAGGTGATAAATTTTATTCAGTTATCTCTAGGAAGAGACATAACGGTAAAGTCCAGTCATTCTTCTCGTTGCTTAATAGACTGAATAATGGAGTCATGAACTGACCCTGTTTTACTTGATTATCTCCCGTAAAATGGCTGAACCCCTAGCCTTGAGAAGATATTGGGGTGAATCCAGCCTGATTGGAAGTGTATCCATGTTTAGAACATTCGTATCCAGGTAGAGTTCCCATTTCTTGGTGTCGTTTGGAAGCTTGAACATGATATCAATATCAGATGAATTGAACAGTAGCAAAAGATCACCACCTGTGATCTTCCTGTATGAATATTCGACCTCACTTGTATACCCACCGTTTATCCATGCCATAAGATGCTTCATGGATGGATTTGTCCAGTCTTCCATTTTAAGTTCCTCGAGATTTTTATCCAGCCACACAACATCCTTCATTTCTGTTCCAGCTACGAGATCACCCCTGAAAAAGTTCTTCCTGGCAAGAACCGGGTTAGAACGCCTTAAAGCTATTGCCTTCTTAACGAACTTGTAAAGATTCTGCTTGTCCTCATCAAGATTCCAGTCGTACCAGCTGATTTCATTATCCTGGCAATATGCGTTATTGTTTCCCTGCTGTGTTCTTCCTATTTCATCTCCACCAAGGATCATTGGAGTACCCTGTGACACAAAAAGCGAGAGCAGGAGATTCTTGATGCTCCTGTACCTCAGTCCCAGAATTTTCTTATCATCAGTTTTTCCCTCTACACCGTTATTGAAGCTGTAATTTTCATCGACTCCACCTTCAAATCCTTCTGTGTTGGCCTCATTATGCTTGGTTTTGTATGAAACCAGGTCCATGAGAGTGAAACCATCGTGGCAGGTTACAAAATTTATGCTGGAATGTGGCCTCTTTCCTCCATCATCATAAAGGTCAGGGGAGCCTGAAATTCTTGTAGCAAATTCCCCTGTCATTCCATCATCTCCCCTCCAGTACTTTCTTAAGGAATCCCTGTATTTCCCATTCCATTCACTCCACTTTGGAGGAAAATTTCCCACCTGATATCCACCCGGTCCTATATCCCACGGCTCAGCGATTAGCTTCAGCCTTGAAAGAACCGGGTCCTGATGGATAACGTTCATGAACGGGGAAAGCATGTTTATGCTGTAAAGGTTCCTTGCAAGCGTTGAGGCAAGATCAAACCTGAACCCATCGATCTGCATCTCTATTGCCCAGTATCTCAAACTATCCATGATCATCTGCAGAACCTGGGGATTGCTTACGTTCAGGCTATTTCCGGTTCCGGTAAAATCAACGTAGTTAGATGGGTTCGATGGGTCAAGAAAATAGTATGTCCTGTTATCAATTCCCCTGAATGAAAGCAGCGGACCCATATGGTTTCCCTCAGCTGTGTGATTGTAAACTACATCGAGTATTACTTCTATGCCATTTGAGTGGAGATTGAAGACCATGTCCTTGAATTCCTTTATCTGATTGTCCTGGGTCGCGGAATATCTCAGGTCAGGAGCAAAGTATGCTATGGTATTGTAACCCCAGTAGTTTGTCAGCCCCCTATCCACCAGGATCTTGTCATCCACATGCTGATGTACCGGCATAAGTTCAACTGCAGTTATTCCAAGGTCTTTAAGATAGTTGACCACCTTCGAGGAACCAAGTGCTGAATATGTACCCCTGATATTCTTATCCAAATCTTCCCTCATCTGCGTGATACTTTTTACATGTGTTTCATAAATTATTGTGTCATTCCATCTCCTCTCCGGCTTTCTTACATCCTGCCAGTCGTACAAATCATTGACAACCCTTGACTTTGGCATGAATTCCGTGTCATCCTCATTGTTAACAGTTGATCCATACATGATGTCATATGGGAATATGCTATCATCCCAGTTTATTCTGGAGTTCAGCGACTTGGAATAAGGATCTATCAGCAGCTTGTTCTTGTTGAATCTGAGACCCTGAGTGGGATCGAACGGACCATCAACGTAGTAACCATACAGCTGTCCTTCCTTGATACCGGAAACTTCACAGTGCCAGACATGCGCATCAACTTCCTTCATCTGTATGGTTTCATTGGGAGACTTCAGGTCAGAAGGCTTAAAAAGTGCCAGTTCGATTGAATCGGCCTCTTCAGAATAAATTGCAAAATTTGCTCCATCATTTGTAAGAGTTGATCCGAGGGGATAAGGCTTCCCTTCTGAAACAATACCCATAATCACTGTAGTATAGGAGAGCAATTAATCTTTACTGAACTGTGCAATTCCCGGAACAGTTCATTGCAGTTGATTGTGATTTGTGTCTATAATTTGCTCTGGAGTTAAGAAAACAGGTAAAAAGTAAATATAATTTATGCATACGAAAGTATGAGTAAAACGGGAATATATACAGAAATCAAAGATATAGTGAAACCTGAGCATTCAGCCCTTATAATATGGGATGTGCAGAATATGCTTGTTGGAAGAATATTCAACAAAGATGAATTCATGAAAAATAACAACGAACTAATAAAAAGGGCACACGAACTGGCTATACCGGTAATCTTCACAAAGATAACCCCACTTCCAGAGAAATTTGAGTCTGCCCCAAGACTAGCTGGAAGGAGGTTTCCAAGGGACATGGACAAAAGCATGTTTGAACTTAGTATTGCTCCTGGAGAATCTGATACTGTACTTAACAAGAATACTGCAAGCATATTCATAGGAACAAATTTTGAGATGATGATGAGGAATGCAGGAATAGAAACCCTTATTTTCACTGGTATAGCGACGGAGATCGGTGTGGAATCAAGCGTGAGGGATGGTTCAAACAGGGGTTTCTACAATGTAGTTGTCAAGGATGCAGTTTCTTCCGGAAACAAGGAAGCTCATGAAAGATCACTGCAAAATATGGAACTGATGTTCAATGTAATTGCAAAGGATGAACTTTTGAATCTCTGGAGATGAAGATAGAGTGATATACATTCAACCCTAATTTTTTATAACCTGACCTATGTTGAGTATTAAACCCTGACAAACAAATAAGTATATTTTTGATATATAGGGATATGACAGACGAAAAAGTTACAATCAGCAAGGGACTCGAAGGTATTTTTATTGCTGATACAACACTGTGCAAAATTGATGGAACAAATGGGAAATTGTGGTACAGAGGGTATCCAATAGAGGTTCTGGCAGATAAGTCAAATTATGAGGAGGTTGCTTTTCTCCTTCTCTACGGGCACCTTCCAAACAGGCATGAAATGGATGTTTTTGATGCTAGACTGAAAGATGAAAGAGAGGTTTCCAGTGAAATCAAGGAGATCATAAAGATGTATTCCGGTAAGGCTCATCCAAATGATGTCCTGAGAACATGTGTTTCAGCCCTGTCAACATACGATGACGATATGAGCGACAGGAGCAGGGAGGCTAATCTTGAAAGAGCAGTGAAGCTCATTGCCAAGCTGCCAACAATCATTGCGATGATTGGAAGGACCATGAGAGGAAAGGGTTTCATTGACCCTGACAGGTCATTATCTCATTCATCCAATTTTCTCTATATGCTAACAGGAAAAAGACCTGACAAAGAATCCGCAAAACTGATTGATCTGATGTTCATACTCCATGCAGAACACGGCAGTAATGCATCCACCTTTTCCACACTCGTTACCGGATCAACACTGGCAGATACTTATGCAGCAGTTGTAGCGGGAATAGCAACACTCAGAGGACCTCTCCACGGAGGTGCAGATGAGGCAGCACTGAACATGATGAAGGCCATAGGAGAACCCGATAACACAGAAAAATACATAGAGGATGCACTAGCTGGAAAACAGAGGATTATGGGTTTTGGGCACAGGGTATACAAGGCATATGACCCAAGGGCAAAAGTTGTCTATAAATATCTTCAGTCTTTCATGAAGACCACGACTGACCCACAGATAGAAAAATTGCTTGAAATTGCAATAAGAGCTGAGAAGCTGATGGAAGAAAAACTGAGCAAGACCAAGGGAATATGGCCAAATATAGACTTCTTTTCCGGTCCACTTTACACTGCGATGGACATCCCACCCGATCTATTCACCCCAATATTTGCAGCATCAAGAATGGCTGGATGGACCGCACATCTCTTTGAATACTGGGAAAACAACAGGCTTTTCAGGCCGCTGGACAACTATGTTGGCAAGCTGGATGTTGAATATATACCAATTGATAAGAGACAGTGAACTGGCATTTGCCACTTCTTTTATCAAACTCCCAGGTTTATAAAATTTTAACTCAATATAGACTGTTCCTGTTTGCTACATTCTGGAAATAAAAATTATTCAGTAATTCATAACGTATATCGCTTGGATCTCCGTGACCCGGATATATTTTTGTGGACTCCTTTATCTGGGTAAGTTTTTTCAGGCTTCTAACCATATCTTCCTCGTTTCCTCCGAAATCCATCCGGCCGATGGACATCCTGAATAACGTGTCTCCGGTGAGAATAAAACCGTCTCCCATTATACAGGAACTTCCAGGTGTGTGCCCGGGAGTCTCCATTATCTTCAACTGATGATCTCCAACTTTAAATGTGAACCCATCACTGAATGTTTTAATGTTGTCCGGAATTTCTGTCCTTAATCCCTTTATGAAATGATCTGCAGAATATTCTTTTGACAGCAGCATTTCAGTATCCTTTTCGTTAATATAGAAAGGAATGTCGTACTTTCTCTGTATTTCCCTTGCTGACATGAAGTGATCGAAATGACCGTGCGTAGCAATTATAAATTTCGGCTTCAGATTGAACTTTTCCAGTTCTTCCAGTATTTTTTCAGGATTTCCTCCTGCATCAACTATAACACATTCACCGGAGTTTGAAAGTATATAACAGTCAGTCATCAGTGGGCCGACTGTAATCTTCCTGATCTTCAAGAGTTTCAATGCGTTGAGATATACACCTCGATTAAATTATTTTTGTTTAAATTGACTGTGTTTAAACAAAAAAAAACCAATCCGTCGGACACTTGCCAGTGTAGAAATCATAGGAATATTTTTCATGAGTTCGTATTTCATGTCTCATTTCAGCCATTCATATGGAATAGCATGTAATTTAAAATACATAAAATATGGTTATTTCCAATTTACATTCTTATTTTTACAAACATGTTTTAATAACTTATCACGATGCATTAAACATGCAATTAATAAATGATGAGTACAGAACAAAGTTAAAGGAACAGTTTTCGACTACCATGGAAGATGAAGTTATAATCAAGGTCTTCAAGGATGACAATAAATCCTGCCAGTACTGCAATGATACAGAACAGCTAATGAGGGAGATTGCAGAGATAACCGATAAGGTTAAGGTAGAAATTCATGAACTGGGAGATGAGGATTCGAAGAAATACAAGATAGAAAAAGCACCGGTGGTCATACTGTTTTCAAACAGGTTCCAAAATGGTAATGTAAGGTATTTCGGCATTCCATCAGGTTACGAGTTCAGATCAATAATTGAGGATATAGAAACATTCTCCAATGGAAAGATAGAACTCAGGGAGAGCACAATCGAGAAATTAAAAACGATTGAGAAACCTGTAAGCATAAGAGTGTTCATAACACCAACGTGTCCATACTGTCCTTCAGCAGTTAGAATGGCACATAATTTTGCCCTGGTGAATCCGAATATTACAGGAGATATGGTTGAATCGTATGAATTTGAGGAAGAAGCAGAAGCTGCTGCAGTTTCAAGTGTGCCACACACAACCATAAGCAATTTGGATGAACCAATAATAGGAGCACAGCCTGAGGAGATCTTTCTCGATCAGGTTCTATTTTCTGCTGCACAAGCCCAATAATCCCTTTTTTTATATACCCAAACAATATAAATAATACCAATAAACATATAATACGCCTTATCATTATAATCCATGTCTTCAGGCGATGTTTTAAAACAGATGTTGGATAAATATGGAAATGATGAGGATGTTAAGAAGGAGATAGCCACCATGGAAAAAACCTTCCAGTTTGCCCCCACAGATGGTGAGGCTTATTATGTGAAAGTTACCAAAGGTGAAGTTACGTTCAATAAGGGAACGGACCAGGCACCCACGGCAACAATCAGTGGGAAGGAGGAAACACTTCTGAGTCTTTTCAATGGCACAATTGATCCAGTCATGTCATACATGACAGGAAAAATCAAGATATCAGGAGATCTCATGAGCGCAACGAAGATGACTGGCCTCGTCAAGAAACTCAGGAAGTGATTTTATGGAAATTAAGCAGGTAACAGTCATAGGCTCAGGGTTGATGGGAAGTGGAATAGCACAGGTTATTGCCACGGCAGGCTTCAGGGTGAACCTGTTTGACAGTTTTCCTGATGCACTCGAGAAGGGAAAAGCAGGTATAGAAAAGAGTCTAGCAAGACTTGTAAAGGCAGGAAAGCTGAAGGGAGAAGAGCAGAACCATGTGATGGAAAGAATCACATTCCACAGGGAAATGGAGGCTTCGCTGAAGGGATCACAGCTTGTGATAGAGGCAGTCCCTGAAATTCCGGAACTGAAGGAAGAGGTTTTCAATTCTGTGGAAAAGTTTGCAGAACATGATGCGATCCTGGCGACCAATACCTCAAACATAAGGATAACAGAGATAGCGGGTATGCTTAAAAGACCGGAGAGGCTTGTTGGTATGCATTTCTTCAATCCGCCAGTCATGATGAAGCTTGTTGAGGTTATTAAGGGAGAAAAATCATCCGAAGAAAACTTTCAGGAAGTGTTTAACTTTTCAAAGAAGATTGGCAAAGAGCCAATTAAAGTATTCAGGGATACTGCAGGATTTGTCGTAAACAGGATCAGTGCACCGGAGTCACTTTATTTCATTCTTCTACTTGAGAAAAATATAGATTCTCCTGAAGCAATTGATGCATTTGCGAAAAGCCAGGCCTTACCCATGGGACCCTACGAACTTATGGACTACGTTGGAATTGATACAGTATTGCATTCCCTGGATTACTACAGCAAAACACTATCGAGTGCATACGGAAAGACAACCATACCATTAAAGATGGTCAAAGAGAACAGGCTGGGAATTAAGACAGGAGAGGGATTTTACAAATGGAAAGACGGAAAGGCACAGATACCTAAGGCTAATCCATCCTCGAAGGTTGAGTTACTTGATGTTTTCTGCCTGGAAATCAATGAGGCAGTGAAGCTTATAGAAGAAGGGGTGGCAAGCCCGGACGATATTGAGAAGGGGTTCTGCCTCGGGATGAACAGGCCATTCGGGCCAGTTTCCGTGGCAAAGGGCCTTTCTAACAAGGAAGTGAAGGATAAACTGACCCAGTTATATGAGAATTTTGGGGCAGATGTATTCAAGCCTGCCAGGTCCATTGAAGATGGCAGAATGAAGGAGGCAATGGATGGAAAACTGAAGAGTGCTTCAGCTTCCAGGAATTCAATAAAGGAAGAGGGAAAACTTCTCAATGTCATAAGAACCGGGAAGGTTGCAAGGATCGAGCTGAATAATGGAAAGAACAATCTCCTTAACACAAATGTCCTGGACGAATTGAATGAAGTTATTGACAGGCTATGGAACGACAGGGAGGTTTTTGTTATTGTCATTGCTGGAAATGAAAATGTATTTTCTGCTGGAGCGGAGCTTACACAGTTCATACCTGATTTCATGGAATTCATGGAACATTCTAGAAAGGGTCAGAGAATATTCAGGAAACTATCTGAAATTCCAAAGATTGTTATTGCAGAAATGAGAGGATATGTTCTTGGTGGGGGATTTGAACTGTCCCTCAACTGTGATATACGGGTTTCACACAGCGAATGCGTGATAGGATTTCCTGAAACGACAATTGGCCTGCTGCCTGGTTGGAGTGGAAGCCAGAAACTTGCAAAACTTATCGGCATGTCAAGGGCTTCATATCTCATCCTAACGGGAGAGAGATTTACAGGTGAAGTTGCTCGCGACTATGGGATAGTGTCAAGGCTGTATCCGAAAGAGGAACTTAAGCAGAAGACCATGGAATTTGCGACTGAACTGAGCGAAAAGATATCACCCATAGCAGCAGCCCTCTCAAAGAAGTTGATATACAAGGGATCAGAGGTACCATCGGACGTCGGCCTTGAAATGGAATCCATAGCCATGGGAAATTTATATAATTCCAAGGATTTCATGGAGGGAATATCTGCATTCGTCCAGAAAAGGAAACCAGAATACAAGTTCCAGTAATTTTTTAAAATATATTAAAAATATCCATAAAATTTTAATATTTTCCAGATA
Source organism: Thermoplasmata archaeon (assembly GCA_021816385.1). The sequence continues at coordinate 6,463 of JAKAYJ010000006.1, read as the reverse complement.
AAAAAATATTTTAAATGGTTTTATTTTACCTGATTCTTATCATCTATCAGGTTTACAAATGCCTCTTCCAGAGAAGAGCCATATTCTGCAAATGTAATTACGTCTCCCACGGACTGGACAGCTTTTAGTATTTTGACCCTCTTTTCTAGTTCACCATCAAAATAAATGATGGCTGATTTTTCGGTTTGTGGTTCCACACTGCCTGCAAAACCATCCAGCGCTCCTTTTAGATCATTCATGTTCACAGATTTCAGGAAATCTACCTTCAGGCTCTTTGAATTGAATCTTGATTCAATATTTCTTGTGGAATCCTGAAGCAGCAACTTTCCATTGTTGATGAAAAGAACGTTCTCACATGTGTCGGTAACTTCCTGGAGCAGGTGAGAACTCATGAGGATCATGTGCTCCTTCTTCCATTCAAGGATTACATCCCTTATTATTTTCCTTTCAGCAGGATCCATCCCGTTTGTGGGTTCATCAAGGAATATGATATCCGGGTTACCAAGAAAAGCTGCAACAAAAACCACCCTGGCCCGCTGGCCACGGGACAGTGTACCTACCTTCCTGTCCAGATCGGGTATCTTTACACGGTTCCCGAATGTTTCGAGATGATTCAGTACCTCCCTCTTCTTTATACCCTTAAGCTCACCTGCCAGTCTCACTGCTTCTTCTACACTCAAGGAAGCATAAGGTTCCGGTGTTTCTATCAAGGCACCTATCTTCATTAGGGCCTTTGTCCTGTATTTTGTAACGTCTATTCCCTCTATGAGTACCTTTCCCTCAGTTGGATTGATAAGACCTGTCATCATCTTGAATGTGGTTGTTTTACCAGCACCGTTCTGACCAAGGTACGCGATAGCTCCATCACCTTCAAGATCAAAACTTATATTATCTACCGCCTTGAAATTACCATACTTCTTTGTGAGATTTATCACCTTCACGGACTTCGTGTTCATCACTGTGGTTTCACCTCTTTTTTCCTGAATATGGCATAACTAAGGCCAAGGGAAAGAACAAGGTAAATAAGTGTTATATAATTAGCTTCCCAGACATATGGCGTGAATGTCTCTATTTTGAATGGCCCACGCCCCCCCAGAGTTGCTACATGAGTTATTGGGCCAAACACTGCTGGGATGATGCTTGTTGCATAGTAAAGATTGAACCATGGTTCTATGTTCTCAATGGAAATAACTTCATCTATTATTGGCATGATAAGAACAAATGCAAGTATTGAAAACAGGATTCCTATGAGTGGATTCTTGAATATTGAACTGAATAAGAATGCCAGTGCCAGGAATGCCATCAGTATGAAGAGTGATTCTCCTATGGCGAGCCAGAAATTATTGTTGATACCTCCAAAAATGTACTGGCTCATCCCGCCAACCGCAACAAACTCTATCAGTAGAGTTCCTGCTGCAAGGATAAATGCTCCTAGATATCTTCCCATTAAGATTGAAGATTTCCTGACAGGCTGTACCATTATGAAATACCCTGAATTGGTTCCTGTTTCTATACTTGTAGCATCTCCGCCATAGAATCCTGCAAGTATTGCAATACTTATGGCTACAAACGATAGCCCTGAAGATAGGAATCCTGCTGAAGTAACATATTCGGTCCGTATATTGCTCACACCTACGTGGAGATCTATACCCACCGTCAACCCTACTATTAAAATTACAAGGATCAACATTGTGAGAAATCTTCTGGTCTTGAGGTAGAAAAGCATCTGATACTTCATTAATATGAATGTTGATTTCAGGTCCCAAACCATGCTTTCTCTTTCCATTTTTCGATATCCGACAAAAGATTATAATATTTTTGTAATTTAATTTTATAAACAAAGATTTGGAAGCATATTTGAGGCAGTGATAAATTACATAGGATGATTAGCAGATGGCAGGCTACCTTCATTGGACTGGGAAATATAATCGGTGCAGGTATATTTGTTCTTGCTGGAACTGCAATCAGTGATGCTGGACCTGGGGCAATTATTGCTTTTGTATTAACAGCAATACTTGCCCTTACCATTGCACTTAACAGTGCTGAACTTTCTTCCAGTATTGTGTCCCATGGAGGTCTCTATTCCTTTACTAAGGTAACCATGGGAGAATCTGCGGGATTTGTGGTTGGATGGTTGCGAGCCATATCATATGCTATTGCCGCCTCCGCAGTAGCAATAGGCTTTGGATCATACCTGCTTTCCTTTGTCAATTTGCCCTATATATACATATTGCTGCTTGCTGCCATTGTAATTGCCGTGGCTGCTTTGATTGATTATCACGGGATAAACACTGTGGCTAAGGTTGAGCATATACTGGTATTCATAACCATTGGAGGCCTCATTCTCTTCATCCTGATTTCCGTATTCTACGGTCACTGGACAATTCCCAGATTTACGCCGTTTGTTCCCTCGAAACCAATGGAAATTATTGAAGCAGCTTCACTTGCCTTCTTTGCATATTCCGGTTTCAACACAATTGCAACCCTTGGTCCGGAAACTGAGAATCCTGAAAAGAGTATCCCTTTTGCAATACTGGTTGCCCTTGCAGTGAGTACCATACTATATATAATTATAATCTTCGGGATGCTTGCGCTTATGCCCTATAGAGATTACGGAATTACAGGCAATCCTCTCTTTGATGCACTCGTTTTCGCTAAAGCTCCTGTTGCTGTGGAATATGCTATAAATATAGTTGCCATAATTGCCACATTCACTGTAACTGTGTCCCTGATTGTTGCAGGATCACGGACACTGCTACAGATGAGCCAGGACAGGCTTCTTCCCAGGTGGATACAGGGCAGGGAGAAAGATTCACCAAGAAGGGCGACACTCCTGATTGCTGGTCTTGCCATTGTTTCCCTCTTTATTGGTAATGTTCAGGTTATAGCCCTTGCTTCTAATTTTGGCGTCATATTTTCTTATGCCCTTACAGGCCTCGCTGTTGTAATACTCAGGAGGAGAAACGTGAGGGGAAAGTTCAGGTCTCCTCTATACCCATTCGTCCAGATTCTTTCGATTGCACTCTCTGCAGTCATAATGTTTGCCCTTGGAGAGAGGGCATTCTACATAGGAACAATAACCATACTTGTGGGATTCATGCTTTATTTTGCAGAAAAAGAAAAAGTGTTTGGGAAAAAGAAAAAATCTGGTTCTGAGATGAATCAGAATTCACTCAGCTGATTTGGCTGAGTGCCTTTCCCAGTTCATCCTTTATATCTTCCGGATCTTCTATTCCAACAGAAAGTCTTACCATATCCTCTGTAACTTCCATGACCTTCCTGTCCTCCTGGCTTACAGAGCCATGGGATGTGTCTATTGGCAGAGTGGCAAGGGACTCAACACCACCAAGGCTTGGCGCAGCTGATATACTATCAAGTCCCTTCATGAATTTACGTGCCCCTTCCAATCCTCCTTTCACTCTGAAAGAGAGCATTCCCCCGAACCCCCTCATATTTTTCTCTGCAACAGAATGGTATCTATCATCTTTCAATCCTGGATAATTCACTGAGATGACACGTGGATTCTCCCTCAGGAATTCAGCAACCTCCATTGCATTTGAATTATGCTGCTTCATTCTTAGCCCAAGTGTCTTCATTCCCCTCTGGATAAGATATGCCTGGAATGCATCCAGTGTTGCCCCAAGATTTTTCCTCATATCAAATACGTCTGAAAGCTCCCTGTTGGAACTGACAAACCCTGACATTGTATCAGAATGACCGTTCAGGTATTTAGTTCCACTGTGAACCACATAATCAGCTCCCAACTCAAGGGGATTCTGGTTGTATGGGGAACAGAATGTTGCATCTACAATGAGTGTGATCCCATTCTTGTTGCAAAGCTCCCCTATGGTTTTCAGATCAAGAACTTTCATTGATGGATTTGTTATGCTTTCTGTGTAGATTGCATCATATCTGGTAACGTCAAACTCTATTGAGTTCAGTTTGTCTATGGAAATAATATCCACATCAAGCCCATATTTTGGCAACTTGTTCTTGAAAAAGCTCAGTGTCTGGCCATAGAGGTCCATTATTGAGAGGACTCTTTTCTTTTTTCCAACCAAAGACATCATAAGTGATGTTATTCCTGCCATCCCTGTGGAAAAAGATAATGCATGACCTGCACCTTCCAGTGATGCATATTTTTCCTCCAGTGCAGTTACTGTTGGATTTCCCCATCTTGAGTAGATGTAGGAGTCGTTTGTATTAGGATCCTTCGTGGACCCGTCACTGTAGTTTGGATAAAGGAATGTTGCGTTCTGAAATATTGGCGTGACGACATTCCCATACCTCTTATCCTTCAATTCTCCAGAACCTACAGCTCTGGTATTAAATCCCCTCTTGCTCATGATCCTCGCATGGAAAGAAATCTAGATAACCTTTCCTGAGCTTAATAAGCATACAGAAATATTTCACATAGGAACAAATAAGTATGAACAAATCCTAATGGAGAAGATAGATTCATGGGAAAGTTTATTGTGATTGAGGGTATAGACAGATCAGGTAAGAGTACACTTGCAAAGAACATTGCCATAGATCTCAAGAACAGGGGTAAAAGTGTGCTTCTAACACATGAACCAACATCCTACTTTGATTCTGGTCTCGACATTCTCTCAAAACTAAAAAGAGAGGATTACCTGATTCTCCTTGCTATGTTCATAAGAGATAGGATTGAACATAACAGGTTGATTCTGAAAAGTATGAATGAAAATGACTTTGTGATATGTGACAGATATTCCCTTTCTTCCCTTGCATACCAGGGCGTTTTCCTTAAAGAACATTTCAGGGACCAGGACCAGTTTTTCAGATGGATTGAGAATGTTCTATCCATTAGTCACATTGACCCCGATCTTACAATATTCATAGATTTCGACGGGAAGTCATTCAGGCAGGGAGATGGGGAGAAAAGGGAACTGGAAATATTTGAGGAGAATGAATACCTCAAGGATGTATACAACATATATATTGAGGCAATAAGAAGAGGTATATTCTCCAATCCTGGAAGGCTAATCGGAGGAAATGGCAGCAAGGAAGAAATGCTGAATGAGGCAATGAAAGAAATCCTTCTGGCTTTCCATATCCAGTAAAAAGTCAAACTTCTGGATTGAATGGAACGTTTGGAAATTACTGGGTTGTCACTATGATCTGGTCCCCATCGAAGAGTATTGTATGTTCTGCCTGTGATATCATTGCTCCCTTATGTTCCTTAAGCACTGCAAAATGGCTTATCTGCTTCATGAATAGATTTTTCTTAAGGTAATCCTTGTAGTCCGGCTTCACCTTTGCCAGCCACCTCTCAGCAAAGGGTAGTGTGCTGAAGTTCTGGATAACGGGATCCCTTGGATCAGGCTTTGTTCCACTGAATATGTATATATTGCCCCCCATTCCATTGTGTATCAATCCAATTCCAGTAGAGGCAAAAGGTTCAATGGCAATCAGCTGCCCATTCTCTATTCTTCTACCGTTACCGTCGTCATAGTTCGGGATGAATATTGTGGAGTGAAGATCGTTTCTCTTGATTCCATGTCCTCCAAGATTTTTCACAGGCTTGAACCCGAATGATTCTATTTTTTCCCCTATGGCCTGCCCTATTTTATAGATCTCAATGTTTGGCCTCAGTACCTTCAGAGCAGCATTGAGTGCTTCCCTTGTGCAGTCTATGAGGTTGCTGTACTCCCCTTTGCCACCCACTTCAACTGTTGTTGCATTATCTGATATGTAACCATCTATCTGTGCTCCAATATCCACCTTCACCAGATCACCCGTCTTGAATGTCTTCTTATCATTGGGAGCTGGTGTATAGTGGGCTGCCTCGTTATTTATGGATAAGTTAAGTGGAAAGGAGGGCTTGCCACCGTTTTCCCGTATAAAATTCTCAGTCTTTTCAGCCACATCAAGGAATAATACGCCTGGTTCTATTAATGATGAGGCAACTTCAAGGGCCTTCTTACCCAGTTTCCCTGCCTCAAGAATCTTTAATTTTTCTTCTGCATCCATGGATTGGTATTTTATCAAAGAATTTATAGGATTGCCTACGACTTTTCCCTTAATATAAATTTACAGGACCGTGAGTTTTCAAGGACAGTGCTCATCTGGATTATATCCATTCCGAATATATAGCTCAGGAAATCCCTCTCAAATGAACAGGCTTCCCTGTACTTCTCAGCTATTTTAATGAGTGGACAGTTGAATTCTGATATTTCTATTGAGCCATCCTGCCTTTCTGTAACTTCAGCTAGATATCCCTCCCTGTTCCTCATTTCCTCGAACTTTGCCAGCATTGATTCCCAGTCCCTGTCCATCAGTTCTATTCTGTATTCTTCAATTAGCTTCTCGTTTCTCAGGGCCATTATCTCTTTTATCATGCTGCAGCCAAACTTTTTCTCCACGTAGGATAGGGCATCTTCTGCGATGCTTCGGTACATGTCCTGGAGCTGTTCATATGCGTTATTTGTTACGTTGACCT
>JAKAYJ010000130.1 GCA_021816385.1 Thermoplasmata archaeon | reverse complement strand
TCATTCAGCCTGCCCAGCGTTCTAGTAATTATACCGAGAAGTTCCTTTCCTATTATCACATCACTTATGAGTATGCCCGCAAAGAATGCACCAAGTACATATGTTATGCCTATCTCGTCAAGAATGGAGGCAACTATCAGTCCAGATAAGATGATGCTGCCAAATACCAGTTTTTCACTTTTGGACTGGTACCTGAGCTTCTCAAAGAAAGCCATGACATATTTTGAATGTTTCCGCAGATAGTGATCAGCAAGAAAAATAAGGATAAGAAAAACGACAATCGACACAAGTTCATAATTCAGCCTTTTAAGGTCAACAATTGCTGATAAAATAATGAATGCAATTATGTCAGTGAATATGACAGATGCCAGAATTGAGTTTCCCATCTCGTATTTCATCAGATCGTATTTATTTAGAAGTACCGAGATGATGGAGATGGATGGCACTCCTATGGAGACAGCAAGTATAATATCTGAAGCCCCGAATTTTCCGTAAAAAATCTTGAGGAAAAGAAGCATAATGAGTAATGGAATTATGAAGCTTGTTGCTGATAGGAGAATGCCTTTTTTGACATTCTTTACCAGTGTATATGTTGTTGACTCAACTCCTATTAGAAGAACTATGAAAAACAATGATATTTCAGATATTCCCGTTATAATGGAACTCGGGAGAACCAGGTCAAGAACGGCCTTTCCAAGGATGAAACCGGCGAGTATTTCACCTATCACTGACGGTAAGCCATAATATTCGAACACACTTCCCATAATTATTGCAAAAAGCAGGAGTATGAATATTGATAGTAGAAATGTCATCTGTTATTCTTTAATTGGTAACTCCCATATAAAATGTTAGACTCTAAATCACTACACTATTATTCAATATGAGCATTCAAGCCTGAATCTCCCTTCCCAAGAAAGGATGAAATCATGAGAAACTTTATTGTTTCGTTCGAATCTTTACACTGTCTACTGGCTTGGGGAGTGAAGCAGGCCTGATAACATACTGCTTCTTGTGTTCCTTATTCTGCGAGATCATATAGACTGGTGAGAAGGATGGAGAACATCAAATAGAAATATATTTCATCCCATGGAAATATAACAGATACGATTCAATGGTAATATCCGACACCAAAAATTAGAAAAGAGGTTGCATAATTTAAACCTCTAGACACTGGACATGGCATATGAAATTTAGATTGCATTAGCTTTACAATCTGATAATAGTTTTTATCATATAAGGACTCAAAATTACACCTAAAAGTACTATATAAGTATTTAGAAATTATAAAAAATTTATACCAATGAAATAATACACATCAGGTTTAGGTGAAATTCAATGAACAATGAGGTTGAAACCGTCGAGGCAGATGTTCTGATTATCGGTGCCGGCGGAGCAGGAATGAGGGCAGCTATTTCCGTAAACGATGCAGGTCTGAAGCCTGTTATGGTTACAAAGTCACTTCTTGGCAAGGCTCATACGGTTATGGCGGAAGGAGGAATTGCCGCCGCTCTAGGAAATGTGGACCCACAGGATAACTGGACGGTTCACTATGGTGATATAATAGAGGAAGGAGTATACATTTCTAACTGGAAAATGGCAGAAATCCTGGGTAAGGAAGCGCCCGACAGGGTTCTGGAACTGGAGAGATATGGGGCACTGTTTGACAGGACGCCAGATGGCAGGATAATGCAAAGGGCATTTGGAGCTCATACGTACAGAAGACTGGCGCACATCGGGGACAGAACTGGACTGGAACTAATAAAGACGCTTGAAGATCAGGTGCTTCACAGAAATATTCAGTTCTATGATGAAATGTATATTGTGGACCTGATCAGGAAGGATAACAAGATAATAGGTGCATATGGAATAAAGATGAATACCGGACAAACCTTCATATTCAAGGCAAAATCCGTAGTCATTGCAACGGGAGGATCAGGAAGAGTCTTTAAGGTTACATCAAATTCTTGGGAATCGACAGGTGATGGTATTGGTATGGCGTACAGGGCTGGAGTCATACTCAGGGACATGGAAATGATGCAGTTTCACCCCACTGGAATGGTTTATCCACCTGGAGTGAAAGGTCTTCTAGTAACAGAAGGGGTAAGAGGGGAAGGAGGAATTTTACTGAATTCCAAAGGCGAGAGATATATGCTGAAATACTCTCCTCAAAAGAAGGAACTTGACGCAAGAGATGTTGTTGCCAGAGCAAATTACAGGGAAATAATGGAAGGAAGGGGAACAGAGCATGGCGGTGTTTACCTTGATATATCCTTTAAAGGTGCAGACTTCATCAAGCACAAGCTACCTGCAATGTATCAACAGTTTCTTGAATTTGCGGGAGTCGATATAACAAAGGAGAAAATGGAAGTGGCACCAACTGTCCACTATATGATGGGTGGAATAGAAGTGGATGCAGAAACAGAAAGAACAAATATTGAGAATCTGTTCGCAGCAGGAGAGGTTGCTTCAGGTCTTCACGGAGCAAACAGGCTTGGAGGCAACTCCCTCGCAGATATCCTGGTCTTTGGAAAGAGGGCTGGAGACGCAGCTGTGAATTACGCAAGAAGCTCAAAACTGGAAGAAATACCAGACGAGGATGTTGAGAAAGTCAGGGCTTATGTAATGCATTTCTTCAAGGAAGACGGGAAGAATCCATACGATCTCATAGATCGACTTACAACATGTATGAGCGAGAATGTAGGTATAATGAGGGACGAGGAACACCTGCAGAAGGCAATCCAGATAATAAAAGACCTGAAGGAAGAGTTCAAAGAAGTTGGAACCAGGGGAGGAGTTAGATATAATCATGGACTTCTTGGCTGCCTTGAACTTGGTAATATGTTAATCTCATGTGAGGCTATAGCCACATGCGCTTCAATGAGAAAGGAAAGCAGGGGTGCACATGCAAGATCAGACTTCCCAAAGAAAGATCCAGCATGGAAAGCCAATATAATCACCTACATGGACGAGCAGGGAAACATGAAGTTTGAGGTAAAACCAGCGCTAGAAATGCCTGAAGAATACAAGGCATATGTAAAGCCAGAGGTGTATGAATGAGCGATGATATAAGTGTGAAAGTATTCAGGTTCGATCCTGAAACAGAAAAGGAAGGGAAGTTTGTGGAATACAAGGTCCCATACGTTGATGGGATGGTTGTCCTGGATACAGTCAGATACGTGGAGGAGAAAATAGACCCCACTATTTCAATAAGGTGGAACTGCAAGGCTGGCAAATGTGGTTCATGCTCTGCCGAAATCAATGGAAGACCATCTCTGATGTGCAAGACCAGGGTGGACGAAGTTGGTAAAAATATCACTGTTGCACCCATGGCGGCATTTCCATTGATCAAGGATCTTGTAACAGACGTTTCGAAGAACTGGGAAATTGCAAGAAAGATTCCAATGTTCACTCCAAAGGAAGGCCTTGAAAAACCATGGAGAATTAATCCAAAGGATGTTGAAAGATCCAAGGAATTCAAGAGATGCATCGAATGTTTCCTCTGCATGGATGTGTGCCACGTAGTTAGGGAGCACTTTACGCCGTATTTTGGTCCACGGCACATTGTTAAGGCAGCTTCTTGGGATATGCATCCCCTGGACGGTCTGGACAGATCAAGGATGCTTAACGAAGAGGGTGGAATGGGATACTGTAATATAACTAAATGCTGCACTGAAGTATGTCCCGAACACATAAAAATAACTGACAATGCAATAATCCAGGAAAAGGAAAGAGCGGTCGACAGGCAATACGATCCAATAGCAATGCTGATCAAGAACAGAAGAAAAAAAGAAAAGGTGGTGAAATAGATGTCATTTAGCACAAAGGATGAAACAAAATTAGAAAAAATAGTGAGGTTCCCAAGAGAATTCGGTGAATTGAGATTCTGGTCATTTGTACTTCTAGCCCTGCTGGCTATATACCTGATGACTGTGTTTGCACTGCCAAAGCCTGTTCAGGGGTTGACTGATCCGTTCTATTCACCCACCATCCTCGTACTGCCTCTTGTGGCAGGTTTCAGGGCTACATGCTATGCATACAGGAAGGATTACCACAGGCATCTTTTCAGGC
>JAKAYJ010000129.1 GCA_021816385.1 Thermoplasmata archaeon | reverse complement strand
CAGATGAACTTTTTAATATCTGATGCCGAAAACGCTGAAGTTTTGTGAGGATGTTCCATTGATATAGAGTTCATAATTAAATACAGTGGTAACAGGAACAATATGAGAGATGTCACTTATTGAGTATATTCTGGAGAAATTTATATACCCATTTTTTTGAATAAATATGTATTGATTGGGGCCGGAATAAATCTGAGTTGTGCTGACAGTTCTATTCAGACCAATGTAAATGTCGTAAATGTCGTTGATGTTCATTTCAACACCAACAAAATTCTTGATCTTGCCATTGCTTACGGAGGTTCCGTTTCCAGAATAAGAATAGTTAAAATATAGAGATTCTCCAGTTTCTTTCAGGTAGGTAAGATTGACTGCAGAATCAGTAAGTCTTATACAGTTAATCTTTGAAATGTTATGATCCGGTGATAGGGAGAGCATGAAGCCGTTCCCAGAACCGCCATTTCCATCATTTAACTTGTAATTGAACCTGTCACTGATCTGGCTAGTGTCAATACTCCAGCAAAGAAATGGAGATTTCAGATTGTTTGTTGGATATTGAAGATTATAATTGGCAATCCCGATCCTGCTTATCCTTGGAGCTTTGACGGTAATATAATCACTGAGATAGTTGTAATATGCCTGGATCCTGAATGTAGTTCCCTGTTTCAGGAGATATGCATAAGACTCAGGATATGCCGTTACATAGTTCTGCCCAACATGAAGTGTTGTGGACGAATACCACAACATGCCATTATAGTTTCCCTCAGTTGCTGTGCTCGGTATTATTCGGAAATACACAGGAGATGTCAGATTGGAACCGAGCGCTGGCTGGTAGGTTATGCTGATATTCATTGATGTTATATATCCAGGGATACATTGCTGATCTGACATATTTTCCACGGCGTTGATCCTGTAAATGTTGCTGTCATTATCGTTATAGGATAAATAGATTGACCCTGCAGTGGTTATGGAAATGATTACAATTATTATGATGGCAAACGTTATGTGCTTCTGCATGTGTTTCCTGATTCCCTGTATGTAGAGACCAGTGTTGAGTGATTTTGCCTTAATTTCTGAAAGTGTTGGTGGTTTTATGTTTTTCTCTCTTAAATAATCAGCAAAACTTATAACAACTAAGAGTGACCAGTCGACTACGTAACCAAGAAGAACCCTGTAATTTACAAGAAACATCAGCATCGGGAAGACAAAAAGTGCGTATTTGAGCCTGTTATAGAACCGTACATAGAAGAGGAAGGTAATTACTATTGTTGCAAGGAATATAAGCGTGAAAACCGTTGATGGAACTTTTAACAATCCTGTAAATGAAAGTTCTGAGAAACCTATTCCTATACCCAGGACTGGCTGGAATTCAGCCTCAACAATATTTCTCAACCAGTCCAGTGGCTGCATTATTATGAAAGGAATGTTAGTGATTAGGAAAGATAACACTGCAAATGCAAAAAATATGAAAGCCTGCTTGAAGGACTTTCCCTTTTCCATGAAAATCATAAAAATAAGGAATGGAAATGCAACTATTGCAAGCTGCTTTGAGGAAATAGATAAGCCATAGAATATTCCTGAAACCCATGGCTTATCCCTGAAAATATAAGCCATTACCAGGAAGAAAATCCATAATATATCCGTTGAACCCCCTATTGAAAGTCCGAAAGTATATACTGTTAACATAATAATCAGGGAGAAATATGGCAGTATCTTTTCCATACCGGTCTTCCTTAAATAGAGGAAAACAGCCAGAAAATTCAGGGCAGAAAAAATGAACAGAGTCGTATAATCAGGAAGATGGAAATATGCAACTGGCAGAAATGCAAGAACCGACATTCCGGGATAAAGCAATATTTCTACAAGTTTTCCATTCAAACCTGGAGTGACATAAAGTGAAAATGGCTTTATATAACTAAACGCCCCAAGCATATTGCTGTTTATGTATGGGTCCCTACCCTCGAGAAATATTTTGGCGGCATATGTTTGAAGTATGATTTCATCAGTTAATGCGTTGGGGTAGAGGGTTGATATAACAAAAAAAAGCTGTACGGTTGATAATACAAACCCAACATATGGAAGATTTCGGATTATCTTTGATTCCGTGATGTCAGTAAGGAAAACGAGTAAGAGAATAATTCCTATAACTACAAGAATTAAGCCGTTTATTATAGCTCCATAATCCAGATAGCTGGTATAATTTATGGATATGAACGGCAGAATAATGAATACTAAGCCAAAAACAAAATAGCGGATACGGCTCAATTTCTTAACTTCGGCTTCTGAATTCATATGCAGATCAAATTGAGCTAAATTTCAAAGAAGTTGTTAAAGATTGTTATTCCTCTATCAGAGATGCCAGACAACACCCTGACTTCCACCAAAGTTTGTCGAGAATGATGCTAGGATTCCAATACCTGTTGCAAGCATATAGTTTACACTGAATGCAGTGAGCAGGAATATCATTGCGAAATATATTGCAGATCCAAGACTGCTCATCATGTTATACCTTGCATATTTTCTTAGGACTGAACCGCTACTTCTTCTTCTGCGATATGTCCAGTAATTGTTTAGTATGAAATTGCTGACGATAGATGCTTCAAGTGCCAGTATAGCCCCCATATAGAGTGGATCATGAAAACCACCTACTATTATCTTCATCAATAACAGGTTAAGAATGGCTCCTGAAACCCCAACAACGAGGAATTTGATCATCAGGTAATCTGAAAGATTGAGTAACAACTTTAAGTATCTTATGAACTCCTTGATGCCGAATTTACTTTTTCCTGTTGCTCTCTTATTGAATCTATATGGTACCTCGACTACATTCCTGGTTCCCGAAGCAACCAGCACTTCAAGGAGAACTTTATAACCATTTGACTTTATCTGTTCTGGTTGTATGATATCTCTCCTGAACCCGAAAAATCCAGACATCGGATCTTTTATTCCTTCCGTTTCCTGTAAATTTATGTGCGCTAATAGTGTTGCCACCTTTGATATTATTCCTCTAGAGAAGCTGAAGTCACTCTTTCCTCCCCTGATGTATCTGGATGCGATAGCAACATCCTTCCCCTTCTTGAGTTCTCTTAAAATCTTAGGAACAACTTCAGGGGGATGCTGTAAATCACTATCCATAACAATTACATATTTGCTGTTTGAGGCCAGCATTCCGTCCCTGATTGCCGTAGCAATACCCAGTTTACCTTCCCTTTTAACTAGAACAATATTTTTATATTTAGATGCAAGCTTTTCTACGACATCTGATGTACCGTCAGGACTATTATCATCTACAACTACTATTTGGTGATCTATATTCATATCCTCCAGACGGTGTATCAATATAGGTATGTTCTTTGATTCGTTGTATGTCGGAATTATGACAGATAGTTCAGGAATAAAGCTCCCCCCATATGGTTCACATAATATCTTCTAGGATATTAAATTTTTTCTATGTCAATATTTAAAAATATTTTGCTCCTTTAAAAGAATGCTTATGCAGATGTATAATAATCTATATCAACGTTTAAAAGAAAAACCACTTTCTGTCAGACAAAATATCAGATGAAAAAAGTTCCTTCCATTTAACATGACTGTCCTAAACGTTGATGTTCTTTCCTATATCTATGTGATACCAGGTTTCCAGGTCCGAATTATACGCTATGATTACATAGCTGTTATGTTCTTCTAGGAAATAGGATGTGTCGTTTGTGTGTATATGAAAGGATGTGTAAAGGTGTCCTGAAGCGGGTTCAAATTCAGTAGAATTCCAGAAAAACCCATTTGGATTGCTCAGAAAACCATCTTCAAGTATCCTGAACCTTAGGGATAGATTGTTGATCTGGTTTGAATATGAAACGTTAACATAGAGACAGTTTACGCTTCCGGTGCTATTCATTCCTTCAGGGGTTACTGATTCTATTTTAATTTTTTGCCTGTATGATGTATCGTTCTCAAGGAATACCACCGTTGGGAGTAATATGATCAGTACTACCAGCACCGGTACCATTATCCTGTAAATTTTTGTTATTTTGGCCCTATCCAGATGGATTGCTTTGTAAAACTTGTGAAGTGATGGTACTGAAAAATCATTTCTTGAGAACGATACA
>JAKAYJ010000128.1 GCA_021816385.1 Thermoplasmata archaeon | reverse complement strand
GCCCCATGACACCGCCCTTCTTTCTTCACTGGGTATTGAAAATATAAAGGTATGGAAGAAAATTCGGATATCTGTTATTTCCACCGGCAACGAACTTATTGAGCCTGGTGAAGAATACACCTATGGCAAGATATATGATGGAAATTCCCGCATGATCCTATCTACACTGAATCAGTTTGCCTTCATTGAAGCTTTTATCATCGGTATTGTTGGAGATGATCCTGATAAGATAAGAGAAAAGATCCTGAAGGCTTCAAGCAAATCCAACGTTGTGATTATTTCAGGCGGAAGTTCTGCCGGAGAATCGGATTTTGTTAAAAGTGTGATTGGTGAGTTTGACCCAGGGCTCATATTTCACGGCATAATGGTGAAGCCCGGCAAGCCGACGGCGCTTGCCATGAAGGATGAGATCCCCATTATTGGTCTCCCAGGATTTCCGGTGTCCGCGTCTCTCATGCTGTGGTCTCTTTTTATTCCCGGTATAATGAAGATGGCAGGTGTTTGCGGAGACATGCAGGGACACAAATCAAGCATCAAAATAAAGACCAGGCTTGATCCTGGCCTTCAAAATCTGATTCCTGTCATATCAGACAATGATGATAAGGGAAAACTTTTCCCTGTTGCAGGTCTTTCAGGATCGATCTCAAGGCTCAGCGGTACATCAGGTTTTATTTCCATTCCTGGAAGGTCAAAGTACCTGGATCCGGAAGAAACTGTGGATTTCTTTTCCTGGGAGTGGGAGAGAAATATTCATGTCAATCGTGTTGTTGGAACAATTGACTCCGGTAATGCAGAATATATCAGGAGCCTGATTCCAGATGCGCTGATGACGCATGCAGATCCATTCTTGGCAACATCTTTATTTTTCACAGGAAGTGTCTCTGCCATTGTTTTACGTTATCAGGGACAACTAAATACACAGCAGTTTTTATCCTTGAATCAATTTTCAGATTTCAGGTTAGCTGTCATAGGAAAAAAGTGCATATGTTTTTCATCGAATGGTCACCCCGTTTACGAAAACCCCGTTAAGGAGTTAATGAAGGCAAGAACTATAAGAGCTCCTCCTGCCAAATTCCTGGAAGGGCTTTTGAACAAAAGTGAAGCAGTACGGGAGCTTGCTGAACTCCTGAAGAGCAAAGCCTCTTCGTTTACTCACGGACCTGATGCTGACTTTGAAATTTCCATTCTGGATGTAAAGGATACACAAGCTTGCCATAACGATTATTTATTCACGGAGGCAGCACTGTTAAAAGAGACCGGATCATCCAATAGAATTGAGAGTGATCCTGCTTGATCATTGTTTCTCTCACAGGACACAGCAACTCAGGGAAAACAAGTTTAGCGAAAGAACTTACGAGGCTGCTTAGCAAGGAAGGAATACCCGTCAATTACATTAAGAACATACCCCATGACGATGCCTCATTTGATGCTGAAGGCAAGGATACTGAAAATCTCCTCTCTGCCGGGGCAGTGGTTTCAGCAGGGAGGAGTCCTTCCAAAACATTCTTCACATTTAATGGCAGCATGCAGATTTCCGAAATTATCATGATGATAAGAGAAAGGTCAAGAATATGCATCCTTGAAGGGTTCAGGAATGAATTAGATCAGCTCAGTCCGCAAATTCGTGTTATAATGGATTTAGGCAGTGCAGAAGTAATATTTCATGAGGAAGGTGGCAAGCCCAAAAAGCAATCCTTTCTTCTGTGGTCTCAGTTTGGTGATTTGGTTAACCAGGTTTCTGAAACTTTGCATAAAATGCTATAATTTTCTTTAAGATGCTTGTAATTTTTGTTGTCCTGTGCACTATCAATGATTGCGTGATCCTGAATATTTTTCTACAAAGGAGCACAGCTTAAAAAAATGGATAACGAGTGAAGAAAGATTTGTTTCAAATTTTATACTTGATTTCGGTCTGGTGGTTAAATATATGCCAAGGATTGATTGCATTCCGCTATTTTCGAAGAAATATTCTGGAGAAGTCCAAGTTAGAAGGGACAAAATATCACAATTTTTTCTATTACAGTGCAAAACAATAAGAGCGATAAACCTTTGAAAAGTGCGTGAGGGAGAATGGAAGCGATCCGTTAGTTATGAAATGATAACTAAGATGGGGTTTCAAGATTCATTTTCAAGCACGAAAAAAACAATAGAAAAGCGATGTAGACAATAAACCTTTGTAAAATCGCACCTGAGATGGCATTTAACGTTCCAAATCACCAATGACCCATGGAATATATATGCCTATTGAGTTATGTAAAACACCTTATGAAATCACGCCTATCGCATGCTCGAAATTTAAGGAACAAACCCAACTATAAAACATCACTTCCATTGATATTATGAATATAGATTTTGAAATGATCCATTAGTTCAGTTCTGTAAAATAGCTGTGGAATTACCGTAGTCCTCCGGGGCATAAAATGAGTAAACATTTCCATTATAATCGAAAGTTAGTGGAGTGGAGCTCTGGTAAAATGATAGTTGTAGATTGGAGCCAGGATAATCATACATAGGATAGTTGCTAAATGTTTGATCTACGATGGCAGCATATGTACCGCTGACAAAACTAATGGTGGAGAACAATCCCAGAACATCGGCGGTCATACCAATTGCTTCGGATATCATGCTGATGGAATCATCCACTATTTCTGGTTCTGCTGCATCAAAGAATTCGTTGAGTGCAGCAAGTGTGTCGGAGATAGCAAGTCCAAGCGCAAGTGATGTGGAAAATACATGGAGAGCATCACTGACAGATTTTATGACGTTTGATGCGTCTGTGTATCCGTATGAGTATGACCAGACTGTTGATGAATCATAGCTTGATGTGTTTCCACTCACATTCAGAGGAAGGTTTACTGCATTTTCTTTCTCAAGAAGTTTCTGAATAACCATGTTCACCTCAACGGGAAGAAAACCTGCTGTCACCTTTAGGTTGCCCGTGCTGTTGATGTATGATATCTCACCAATTGTTCCATGGCCGTCCAGTGTCGTTGATGTTATGTCCTTCAAAAGGATTTCCCTGTGAGAGTATATGATATCACCATCCCTGTAGCATATTATAATCTCGTAATATTTGTGATAGTAGGTGGTGTATTGATTAAAGTGTGTAAATGTGTATGTGGCATTTTCTATTGCAACGAATCCTGTTGTCTGATTTTGGACAATTGTATGATTAAGTGACGGATTTGGAGGATACACTGCAAATTCGTTAGAGCTTTCGGCTACAGATGCATTTGCAAGAACAGCAAACGAAGGATTGGTGCTCATCTGAGTTGTTACTTCACCACTTGATGACACATAAGGTTCAGCGGAATTAATTCCTATTGTGTTGTTTAATAGAAATAAGGTCGCGCTATACGCGATTCCAGAAAGGCTCTCTGCAGTTGCCCTTCCCATATGAAGAGCCAGGAGAGGAAGATAACCCTCTGTTGTATTGATTCCAGTGACAGAATCGTATGTGGATGAGTAGTTATCCCATCTGTATGTTGTTATGCAGCCACTGCTGCCTGTCATGGTTACGAAGGGTGAACCATCACTTTTCCCTGATGACATGGTGACATTGGTAAGTGTCTGATACGGTGTATCTGGAAATGTTATGTTCAATGTAAATGAAAGATCGGTGATGGAAATGCTGGAATAATCGGAGAGATTGAGACCCGTTCCATTGAAATAGCTTTCCAGGTCTGGCACTGTATTCCCGGATTGAATGTTGTTGAATGTGGATACATCAACCATTTCCGGGTTATATTCAATGTTGTTGTAATATTTGTAGATCTGAACTGTGCTGTTTACAATAACTGTTTTATAGGCATCAACGGAGAGGGAAGGATAATTCCCTCCCTCCATTTTTGAAAAGAGTTCATTCCATTCCCGTGATATGTTTACGAAAAGAGGTGAGAGAAATACCGTGGCCCTGGAACTGTTAAGTGTTGTGTTCAGCAGTTCAACATAATAGCTGTTGTCGGAAATATTTGCGTTGATAAGGCTTGCGGAACCGGTGGATCCTGAAAACAAGGAAGGAACAACGGAGAATATCTGGAGTGTTATGCTGGTATTGTTGACAATTCCGGAATTCTGGTCTCCTGATGTTGCAGAATCAACCGGGCCAATTGAAACATCTATCTTTGGGCCAAAGGAGGCACT
>JAKAYJ010000127.1 GCA_021816385.1 Thermoplasmata archaeon | reverse complement strand
CCGATCTTTTGGTGCCGGATTTGCCATCAGTCTCCCTCTCGGCTCTCTTGTTTCCAACGATCTGGGATGGAGATACACATATCACACAGCAGTCCCATTTGTTTTTGCACTTGTGATAATTTCCGCCATTTATATCAGGGAATCACAGTACAGAAGACCGGGAACGAGGGTTGATTACATTGGTGCAAGTGTCTTCGCAATCGCTCTTGGTCTCATAGTATTTGGCATTTCAGATGGGCCTGTCATAGGATGGTCTTCCATAACTGTTCTCGGCTTAATTTTCTCTGGAGTTCTGCTTTTCATTCCAACATTCATTTACGAAAGGCACTATTCTTTCGTTGGAGGGGAGGCAATCCTGGATCAAAGGTTACTTTCAAAGAGGAATGTCTGGATACCAAACGTTGCTCTTGCAATCTCCGGTATGGGCATGTTCCTTGCAATGCAGGCTTTAACATATAGATTCGAATCCACATCCCCCTACGGTTTTGGAATAAGTATACTTGATACAGGTCTATCGCTGGTACCGTTTGCCATTGGAACGCTTATCTTTGGTCCTGTGACAGGGGCAGTTATTACAAGACATGGGGTGAAGCACATGGCCGTACTGGGACCAATAGTTGCAGCAGTTGGATTCCTATTAGAAGCTACAAATCCATCTTTTACCCTTACGTTACTTTATGGTTTCATCATAGGCTCCGGAATATCCATTATGAATGCCTCAATAATCAACATACTTGTGCTATCTGTGGATCCTAAAGATATGGGACTTGCCACATCCATGAACGGTACCTTCCGTAACCTTGGGAGCAGCATAGGAGCACCTGTTGCCGGTGCAATATTATCAACCTATTCCGTTGCAGCAGTTTCGGGAAATCCATATTCCCTTTCACTTCCAACTCACTATGCGTTTACCCTGGCGTTCATAATAGCCGTCGCACTTTTCGCTGTTTCTGCCGTTGTGGTTGTATTTTCAAAGGAAGTAATCAATAACGGTGGAAGAAAAAAAGAATCACCGGCACAATCAGAAAAGACTGAAAATCTCAATGTAATAACACAGTGATCACAATCAGATTTTTATCCTAATAAATCTCTCTTACAATTTGCGAATAAATATCTTTTGATAATATTACTGACCTAAAGGATATTATAATGCTCTTTCTGTTACAGAACTGTGCCTCTCATAAGACAGATTATCAGTGAAGATAGATGCTGCCTTTCGTATATAATCGCATGTCCTTCATATGGTGTTGCCGTATTAATCGATCCCGCCTCAGACACTGATCAATATACAGAAATACTGAAAAGAATGCGGCTTGACCTGAAGGCTGTCATTGAAACCCACATACATGCCGATCACATATCTGGAGCGAGAAAGCTAAGTGATCTGTCAGGATCAGATATTCTTATGCATGAGGAATCTAACGTGTATTTCAATTTTCTTCCCATAAAGGATCGCAAGAAAATCACGCTTGGTAACTTTACACTGGAATTCATTCATACTCCAGGCCACACCCAGGAGAGCATTTCCATCCTGTATTATGACAACAGAAGGAATGCAACAGAACCCTCATCGGTTCTTACTGGTGATACACTTTTTGTTGGTGACGTAGGAAGGTGTGATTTTTCCGGAAAAGATGCATCCCTGCAGATCTATGAGAGCATAACAGAAAAGCTCATGAAACTGCCTGATTTCACAGAAGTTCTGCCAGCACATTATGCAGGATCGTTTTGTGGTTCATCCATGAGCCCAAAAACATCATCCACCATAGGATATGAGAAGAGATCAAATCCCCTGTTGAAATGCCAGTCATTCTCTGAATTCAAAAAATTACTCAATGAATCCACCCTACCTGAGATTCCAGACAAGGAGAAAATCAGAAAAATAAACATGGGGGTCTCATGATTATATCTTCAGGATCAATGTTATTCTTAAACTAAATTATCTGGCGAGCTTCAAAGATAAAAATTCCATGCGATGATCCTAAAATGAGGTACTTTGCATAACTGTGCTCATAATGTTAGAATTTTTATTTATTTGCAATCCAAATTTGCAGTCAGATATATATGATGTCATGGTGATGCAGGACTGTGAGAGTAAGAGATATTGAGAAATCTCAGAGGTTCACAACAACGACGGTGGCACTTGTCACTTCATTTTACAAGGGCAAAGAAAATGTAATGTCTGCGGAGTGGTCGATCAGAGCATCCATTGACCCGTTTCTCATAGCTGTTTTTGTCAGCTATGAGCGTGAAACCTACGAAATGATCAGAGGATCTGGGGAATTCGGCGTCAGTTATTGTTCACAGGAGCAGGCTGGATTAGCCCACATAGCTGGAAATTATTCCTTGAAAGACACAGATAAATTTTCAATTGCAAAATTTCCGCTGTTTTATGGGCATAGTATAAGAGCTCCTCTTGTGGATGGTGCAATTTCAAATTTTGAGTGTTCTGTTGAAAACGAGATTCAGGCCGGTGATCATGCAATTTTTATTGGAAGGGTACTGGATGGTTACTACGATAATACGAAAAAGCCTCTCATATATCATCAGGGAAAATTCTTCATGATGGGGGATAGAATATCACACATAAATGCAGAAAGACCTTGAAGAATTAAGGTGATAAATGACTTATGGTAGTATGGTCATTACACCATTCATAGTGTAACTCCTTTATTTTGTTTACAAGAAAGAAGGAAGTAATCTCCATGTTGCATGTTTTGAAATTTACAGAACTTTCCGTAAATATTTTGTTACCCCTCTTATTTTCAGTGGCTTTTTATGTTAAAGGTAAGAAGCTTTCCCCGAAAAATACGAAACATTATGATCATGTGATAGACTTTCCATTGTGATTGCTTTTCCTTCACAGATAGGTATGCAGGTTTCATATCTAAAGCATCAATCATGCTAATGGGTTGCTTCACATAACATCATCCTTTTTATATCAGCAAAGATTTGACGATTCGCATGAGCAGCATGTTTTCCCTGGAATGGTTTGAAGAACTGAAAAACAGCATGAACGATAACAGCGATTTTCAGAAAGCATCCTCAGACTGGGATGATGATCTTGCACTGAGAATTATTGGTGACGATAATTCCTCTATTCTGAAGAAGGGGAAAAGAATCGAGATAATACTAAAACTTATTCATGGAAAGTGCTTCAGCATTATCTATTCACCGAGGAACGGTATCAGGAATGATGGATATATTCTGGAGGGTGAAGCAACCGTTTGGGAAATGATATTCTCTGGAGACGCAGACATAATTCCATGCATTTTCAATGGTGCCATTCGAACGTCTGGTAACACTGCTAAATTGATGAAGTATACGTCACTGCTCACTGAAATGGCTAATTCAGCTAAGCGGATATGATTTGGTCAGTAATTTCTTCCCGAAAAATCGTAAATGCACTTAAAATGAACAAAAAATCAGTAACCTAGCGATTGGATTCTTTCCTCCTCCGGCATTGATCTGATCATTGAATCCACAGTGTTCATGCATCTGTCCCTGATTTCTGTGTTCATATTGTATCCTTTTTTTAGGCTCTCAATGACAATGCCACCAACACACACCTGATAGCCGTAATAGAACCCGATTTTACTTTTCATTTTTCTTGTTATGAGATCTCTGAAAAAATCCCCCGAAAGGACGAGACCACCGATAACTGACTTCAAAGCTTCACCCTGAAAATTGACGAGCATTGCCTTTAGTGCTCTTGCTACGTAATCAGCGGCTTCATCAAATATTCCAACGGCAGTCTGATCACCTTTCTTCGCAAGGTCTGCAACAGCAGGACAAAGAAGTGCAACCCTTCTTTTCTCATGATTTCTTTCAAGTTTCCCGACGCATTCCCTCAGTTCCTCACCAAAATATTTTTCAACTGCTTCTATGAAGGATCTGCCGGCTATGATGCCATCATGCTGCCTCTGAGCCGAATTTATGGCCATTTTTGAGATCCATGAAGCCGATCCCTCATCACCTGCAAACCAACCCCATCCACCTGTCCTGTGAATTTCATTCTCCTTCTGAAAAAAACCAACACTCCCAGTGCCTGATGCGAATACGGCACCGTCTGAAAACAAGTTTGCCGCTCTGTAAGCAAAGTAGCCGTCATTGAACAATTCAAATTCCTTGCTCCCGAGGACCCTCTT
>JAKAYJ010000126.1 GCA_021816385.1 Thermoplasmata archaeon | reverse complement strand
AGGATAATCAGAAAGCAACTATGTATCTCCAGTCACCTACAGTAATTAGATATATTCAACGCTCGGTTGAACCATTTCAGCGATTTAAGGATAGGTAGGTATCCGATTGTTTAATTAAGTGGATAGTACCGAACACAATATTTATTAGGGCAGTTTCCCAGTGTTAAACTTCCTTCCAATGTCAAAAATCTCATGCTCGCTTTTCCCTGCAATGATTGCATCTCTAACAAGTTCTATTTGTTTCGGTATACCTTTTTCAAAACCTTCCATGGAAACAATTGGTATATTGTTTATCGTTCCGTAGAGTTCACCATAAACATCTACTATGACAGTATAGACAGCACTTGACCCGTGGATTTTTTTCAAGTTCAATATCTCTTCCCTGAGGTTAGAACTTTTCATCACTTCAACCGCGAGGATAGGATAGTTGAATCGTCCATCAGGATTACCTAGCCAACCAGCTACATCTGCTCTTATTTGCTGACCGTATTTTTGTTTGAAATTCCCGAAACCAACACCGCCATACCCGAATACTCCATCTGCATCTGGTTTGCTCCTCCGTTCGTCTCTTTGCCATGTGTAATAATCACTCAAGGCGTTCTCATAGAACACTATTTCAGGGTATGGTTCAATGCCCAGGGTTTTTAGGTATTCAACAATATCATTCTTCACCTTAATATGCCCTTCCGATTCTGGTAATTTTACTTGACCCTTTGCGATGGTCTTACTTTTCTTATCTAAATATCTGTTGGCGGTTCTATCGGCGAATCTTTGAAGCGTCTTTTCCATATAGTCATTTTTATCATTTATTTTTACATCTACAAGGTCGTCTGTTGTTTGGTTGTAAAAAAGGCCCTGCAATTCTTTAGGTTTACTCCAGATATAATCCTTCAAGGTTTTCTTGTTCAATTCAGCATATGAACATATTATTTCTTTAACGTATTTTGGGACATCGTATTCTACTCCGTTGGAGAAATACAATACAATCTCATATCTATCTGGACACTTTTTACCCCAAGCAAACGACCCGTCCCTGTCTTCTACTCTGTCGCTCATACAGATGCATTAGTCAGAAGAATAATTAATTTTTACTCAAAGAGTAGAAAAATACTAAAAGAAGATAACAATACATAAGTATGCTTCTCTCTCTTGTTGAAATAAAGGAGAAACTGAAACCACAACTCAAATCATTATGGGGAATAGATGATTTCAAGGTCGTCAGGGCAGAACGCAAAGATAAGTTTTGGATCCTGATGGTAGAATATCAGGAATCAGAAAAAGGGCCTGCTGGAGTAGTTCAGTATTTCAAGACTAAAATCAGTGGCTTAAGCGTTGAAGGTGAAACTGGGAAAATAGAAGCACTCATTGATTAATGACACTGGTCGCATATGGGAGAAGTCTACTTCAAAGTGCAAATAAATGGGTCACGGCTACAACCCCACGTGAATGCATTATTAGATACTGGGTCTTCTTTCAATGTACTAGGATACGAACTAGCTGATGGACATCTTACCTTTGATATTGGTGAAGAGAATTATGATTCCGAAGGCGCAGAAATACTTATTCCAGATACTAAAGAAAAACAGACATTCGGAACACTGAGGTTTGAGAGTATAAACATTGGTGGATTTATAATTACACATCCAAGGTTCACAACATTTGCATTGATGGAAATAGCAGATGAAGCGCTAGTAGGCTACCCATTAATGCAATATATGGAAATGATTATAGACCTTAGAAAAGGCAAAGATATCGCCACCATAAACAAGTCGTAACATCGAGGGTTTCTTTAAGTTTTTGCCAAACTACCTTTTCCCATGACGTTCCATGAAAGGGTTAAAGAACAGTAAATCTAACGGTATTTCACAAGCATGACATATCTATTCGAGAGCCCTTTCTTGATTAAACTTTCTTTTTAAGAAAGGTTATCGTCTATCTCGAAACCATATCTACTACTTCCTCATTGCTCTAAACAAATTTAGTTGGTATAACTCTTTTCGTATATCTGAACTCCTACCGTAAAACACATAATGAATGTCGCAAAGCCTGATATGCACACTTACCCCCTTAACCGTTTTTGTAGTCTTATGTACTGCTTCCCGTTTGCATAAGTCGCACTTCACAATACTCCATTGATTACCAACATAAATAACCCTACCAAATTATTAGTCCACAATTCTAAAATTTTTCCGCGGGTTCTTTACACAAAATCCACGAACATATCCGTACTTAGTTGGGTAACCCTTCTTGTAATGATACCCCCTCGGACATGGAACGTGCTCTCCCCTAATT
This sequence comes from Thermoplasmata archaeon, assembly GCA_021816385.1. The sequence continues at coordinate 1,871 of JAKAYJ010000126.1, read as the reverse complement.
TTTATAATCCCTGGCACTAGCGCGAATTCCCACTTTGTTTTATCTTCATCAGGGATACCATCCAAGTTGCGGTCAATTGTTGCCATTTAAAAGGTAAGTTTACCAAAGCATTTTACCATTTTTATATTTCTATATGATTATTAATTAGATAGTTATTATATTAGCCCCTTATTTGACAACTTTTTTAAGTTAAAAGCGTTGACGTTACAAAATGCCTTAGTCTATGGATGAACCTATATATACAAATCAACTCTGCTTACCTGACATACACTTGTTATCTCTTAAGCTAATTTTCCTTGGTTCCGTAACTATCGGTTTTCTCGTATTGCTAGCCTATATCGCAATTAACCCTTTTTCCGTTTTTCAAGGTGAATATACTCGGATACCATCATTATCAAACTGGGATGTCTATTTTATAACTGTGTTTGTTCCCCTCTCTATCCTGTTCAGACTATTTTTCAATGGGTCTGGTAGAGCGATTAATCCAATAAACAAAAGGTTCGTCAATACCGCTTCAATTATAATCATTTTGGTGATAATAGCAGCATTGTGGTTTTGACCCGAGCCATCACAGAACCGGAACACTATGATAATAATATTATAGAGAAGAACAGATACGTAAAGAGCATGCGAAAAGCGGTTTTTCAGATCATGGAGGTCTCTTCATGAAGTCCAAGTATTCAGCGGAAGAGAAGTTCCAGATAGTCATGGAATCCTTCACTGACAATGTGACACAGGCGGAGATATGCCGCAGACATGGCATATATCCTGTACAGCTGAGCAAGTGGAGGGAACAGTTCATTCAGGGCGGGAAGTCAGCACTGGCTCAGGGAAGGAATTCTGACAGCAGGGACGGGGAGATCGATGACCTGAAGAAGATCATAGGGGACCAGAGCCTGGTCATAGACGCTTTTAAAAAAAGGCTTCAAGGGAGGTCAAAATGATGGTTCTTGCTGATCTTAAAGATCAGATTCCTCTCAGGGAGATCTCAAGAATATCCGGAATCTCGCTGTCCGGATATTATTACAGACCCAGGAAGAGGCACGTTCAGAGGCTTGACCCTTCAACAAGGGAAAGGATCAAGGGCATTGCATCAGAGAGGCCAACATACGGATACAGGAGAGTGTGGGCAATATTGAGGAATCAAGGTACGAAGGTGAACCAGAAGACCGTCAGGAAGGTATTGAAGAATAGTAATCTAAGCCTTCCTGCATCAAAACACAGAGGTAGAACAAAGACCAGGAATCTGTACAAGCCAAATGGACCCGATCAGCTCTGGGAAACTGACATCACATACATTCCAACAGAGTCTGGAATGACCTATCTGATGTGCATAAAGGACTGTTTCACAAAGGAATGGCAGGGTTTTCATTATTCCATGTCATGTATGGCAAGGGATGCCATACGATCCGTGGAGAATGCTGTTCTGATGGCATTCAATGGATCAGTTTCCAAAGGTCTGGTGCTCAGGACAGACAATGGCCCTCAGTACATATCACACGAGTTCAGGAGTGCCATGAAACTTCTTGGAATAAAGCTGGAATACATACAGAAGCATACTCCTGAGGACAACGGAGACATCGAATCCTTCCACAATTCAATCAAAACAGACTACATCTGGCCTAATGAATTCAGGGACTTCCATGAGGCCTCCGTTGAGATAGGGAGGGCATTCTCTGATTACAATGAATGCAGGCCGCATTCATCCATAGATTATCTTCCTCCTAGGGATTTCAGGAGTAAGTTCCTGAATGATCAGACATTCAGGGAAAGATTTGAGAAGAAAGAAGTTGAGGTGACACTAGATGAGAATTGAAGAAAAGTGTTCCAAATTCTGCTGGAGCGGATCAGAAACCTAAAGAATAATTTGG